>DATFGJ010000690.1:0-4326 GCA_035249585.1 Lacipirellulaceae bacterium | reverse complement strand
CGGTGATGACGGTGACTTTGCCGACATCATCCGATCCACGGTCTGCATGGCGGCTGATCGTGAGTGGGCCGGCATGCGTTTGCACCTTGAGCGTGCCGCCCGGCCGGCCGCCGACCACCGGTGGCAGATACCGCCCGCGCCGTTCCGGCGATACGCCGTACAGCACCGAACGCATGAACTGCATGAGCGTCGACTTGCCCGCTTCGTTCGGACCGTAAAACACGGTCAGCTCCGGCGACAGGCCGCGCAGCGCCAAATCCCGCCAAACACCAAAGCCGTCGATCTTGATGTCAGTGATTTTCATCAATGTGGGCGAGTCTCTCCGAGACTCGCATGGAAACCAAGCGTTGTAACGAAGGGTTTGAACGCAGAGTCCATGGGGTATCATTCCATCCGCATCTTCGCCACGGCGAGTCTTCGATCGGAGAGACGCGGCTACGTGATCGGCAAATCCCCTTCCTCCAACGGCAACGTCAGCAAATCGACGCCAAGCTTGGCGGCAGAGCACAACAGCGCGGCACGATGTCCTGCGCTATCGATTTGGGCGATGGCCGCGAGCGGATCGTCGCCCAGCTCCTCGGGCAGAAACTGTTTGAGGTCGAGTGGCCGGTCCTCGTGCAGCTCGAACTCGCGCACCTGCCGTAAAAAATCGCCCAGGCACGTTTCCTCGTCGTACCACTCGGCCGGCACGCTCAGCGGCGACGCGCAATCGAGCGAAGCGCTCCAAACAACAGGCGAGCGCTCACCGAATTTGCGGCGCAAATCCACGAGCAGCTCATCCGCAAGCCCGCCGGGCCGCAGCCGGTTCACGAGCGGACCGGTGCCGCGGATCGTCCAGCGCACGAGATGATCTACGTCCGGCTGCTGAGCCTTGAGTTTTTCCAGCCGCTCCACCATGCGCTCATGCAGCTGCTCGGACCGAGTCGAAGCCGTGACTTCCAGTGTGTGATGCGACCAGCGCACCGCGTCAGTCGCTACGAATCGCAGCTTCACTGTGCCAGCTTCATCCACCGTGACGACGGTACAGCCGTGTGGGCCAATCTCATGCGGGTTTCGTCCTTGCGGCGTGCCGCTGAAGTGGGCGATTCCCGGTTGCTCGTCGACGGTTTGTTGGGAATGGCGGCCGCCAAGGGCCATGTAGTGGACACGATCGCCCTCGTGTCCGGGCGATTCGTTCGTGCCGTAGGCAACTCCCACGGTAAACAGCCCGTGCACATCGCGATGAAAACCGCGAACTTCCACCTGGCCGTCCTCGCGAGCACTCGTCCCCTGAATGCGCGCGATCGTCTCGCCGCCGCGTGCCAGGTCCAGCGTTTCCACGCGGCCGATCGGAAACACATGAACGTTTGGCGGCAAGGCCACGCTTCGCGGCCACAGGTCGGGCAGGTCCGCGGCGCCGCCCGCCCAATAAACCGCAATTCCGCGGTCTGCAAGCCGCGCAAATTGATCCAGAAGCAGCACGATAGCCGGCGGGCCGGCCCGATCGACGTTGAGCACGTCCCCCGCCAGCACAAGCGCGTCGGCATCCTCGGCGAGCACCGTTTCGAACACGCGCTCGGCCGCTTGATAGGAGGCGTCGATCAACAGCTCGCGAAGAGGCTCTGGCACCTCGGCCAGGCCGGATATCGGCAGCTCCAGGTGCAAATCGCTGGCGTGCACCAGTCGCAACGGCTCGCTCATCGACGCCTCCATGCGCCCGGGGGTACAAATGCGCTCTCGCGCCAGTCTATCCCGCGACGAGCGATTCTCCAACTTCAGCTTGCGCCGCTGTAGCCGGCCTCTTCGAGCCGGCCGCAGGTTTTTTCTCAGAACACGCCAGGGTCACAGACCCAAGCTACAGCGAGAGTGCTAGCGTCGCGCGATTTTTCGCGTACGGCGACGCTTTGACCGGCCGGATTTCGCCGGTTGTTCATTTCGCGGCGGGAAGCGTTCCGCCTGGCCAGTCATTTCGTAGAGGAACCGGCTGGGAATCGTCTTGTGCGGTTTGCCCCATTTGCGGCGGGTAAGGGCAAACGACAGCGTCAAGTGCTCGCGTGCTCGCGTAACGCCGACGTAACAAAGCCGCCGCTCCTCGTCGATGCCCGCGTCGTTTTCCATCGCCAGCGACCGCTTATGCGGCAAAACGCCTTCCTCCATGCCAACCAGATAAACGCGTGGAAACTCCAAACCCTTCGCGCTGTGCAGCGTCATGAGTGCCACGGCATTGCGCGCCAGCTGCGAGTCTTTTTCGTCGCCGTCGTCGCGCTCGCTGAGGAGCATGTCGTCCAAAAAGCCGGATAGCGCGGCCTGTGCCGATAGCGCGCGATGGTGTTTGTCATAGCTGGCCGCGGCGTTGACAATCTCCTCGAGCGACGCCAACCGCGCGTCGCGTTCAGTTGGATCTGGATAAAGCTTCACGAGCGCGTCGCGATATTTTGTCTTGTCGAGCACATTAGCGACTAACGCGGCGACACTGCTTTTTGGGTCGCGGCCTCGAAACTCTTCGATCAGCCGGCGGAATTGGCCGATCGCCTGGGCCGTTTTCGCGTCGACCCCGTCGATCGCAAGCGCATCCGGAAGCACCTCCCAGACGTGCGCACCGCGCGATGTGGCTTCCTCCACGAGGCGCTTTTGGGCCGTATTGCCGATGCCGCGCGGCGGAAAGTTGATGATCCGCAGCAGCGCCGGCTCGTCGTGCGGATTGTCGATCGTCTTCAAATAGGAAATGAGATCGCGGATTTCCTTGCGATCGAAGAACGACATGCCGCCGATCAGCACGTATGGCAACTGCGCGCGGCGCAGTTCCGTTTCAAAAGAGCGCGGCTGCTCATTCGTGCGGCACAGGATGGCAATATCGCGCGGCTGGGCGCGTCCGGCATCGACCAGCGCTCGAATTTCGGAAACGACGCGCTCGGCCTCTTGGGCCTCATCCTGGCACTGCAGAATTGCGGGCCGCACGCCGCCCGAACGCGCCGCTCTCAGCACCTTCTCATGCCGCTGGCGATTGAATCCGATCAGCGTGTTGGCGTACTGCAGGATCGCGGCGGTCGAGCGGTAATTGTCTTCCAGCCGCACAATTTTCGCCGCGGGCCAGTCCTGCTGAAAGCGCAGGATGTGCGCCACTTCGGCCCCGCGCCAACCGTAAATCGACTGGTCATCATCGCCCACGACGCACAGATTGCGATGCCCGCCGGCAAGCGCCTTGACGATCTGATACTGGCTGCGGTTCGTGTCTTGATATTCATCGATGAGCACGTGGTCGAATCGCCCGGCCTCGGCACGCCGCACGGGCTCAAACCTCGAGAGCAGCTCCTCGGTTAGCAGCAGCAAGTCGTCGAAATCGACAATGGCCTTGCGCCTTAGGTTTTGTTGATAACGTCGATACGCGGCCGCCGCCAATTGCTCGCGCTCGGTTTCCGCCGCGGCGGCTGCTTGATCGGGCCGCAGAGCGCTGGCTTTCCAACGGCTAACGATGGCAAGCAGATCCGCCGGCGCCAGCGCGGCCGACGGAGCGCGCAGTTCACGCAGGGCCGCACGGGCCTGGGTTTCCTGCTCATTTCGATCGCAGATCACAAATTTTTGTGGATATCCGAGTCGCTCGATATTTCGCCGCAGCACGCGCACACACAACGAATGGAATGTCGAGATCTCGGGGCGCGGTGCGGCGCGTTTCGCCGACGCGGTGGGCCGCTTCTTCGTATGATTGAGCAGCGCAAGCGCCCGCTGCTGCATTTCGCCGGCCGCTTTCTTGGTAAAGGTGACCGCCAGGATGCGATCGGGCCGTGTGCCGCGGCGAATAAGCTCGGCGATGCGATACGTGACAACCCGGGTTTTGCCGGTGCCGGCGCCGGCGAGCACCAGGAGCGGCCCTTTAAGCGTTCGCACCGCATCGAGCTGAGCAGGATTCAAATCGGCCGGCATTGGAATTCCATTTCGCGTCCGTAGGTCCGGCGAGCCGAGCCGGACCGTGATCCACCCTCAACTGTCATTCGGGCTCGCGGCAGCTACAACGTAGCCGCGAGCGTCGTGCTTCGCCAGACGCCCTTGCTGTAAACTTTCGCTGGTCATAAACTTTCGATAAGCACATCGTCGACGCGTCCTGGGTTTGCAAATTCATCCCGGCCAAAATGACCGAACTATGTAGCGATTTAATCGGAAGGAACGCCCTTAATGAAATCTCAGCATCGTCACGATTTGGAAACCAACTGGCTGGCAAAACGATTGAACGTCATGATCGAGCGCGGCCGGCCGTATGCTTCGACGGTCCTCGGCATCGCGGTGGCCGTTGTGCTCGTCATGGTGGTGTGGTCGATCGTCGCCGGATCTTCTTCCGGCCGGCAGAAGATC
>DATFGJ010000689.1:0-3266 GCA_035249585.1 Lacipirellulaceae bacterium | reverse complement strand
TACGTCGGCGATCTGGTCGATCGGTTGCACGATCGGTTCACGCTTCAAATTGGCCGCGCACTGCGGCACGAAGCGGGCGCTAACGACGATTGCGACGCCGATCAGGACTTCGAAGCGCTGGGCCAGGCGAAGACAATGCTGTTTCTGGAGCGGCTGCCCGAGCTGCGCAAGCGGCTGGCGACCGACGTGCAGGCGGCGTACGATGGCGACCCGGCCTGCAAGTCGCTCGACGAGGTGATTTTCTGCTATCCCGGGCTGGAGGCGATCACGGTTTATCGGTTGGCGCACGTGCTGTATGAACTCGATATCCCGTTCATCCCGCGGATGATGACCGAGTGGGCCCATGCCCGCACGGGCATCGACATTCATCCCGGCGCGAAGATCGGCGATTACTTCTTCATCGATCACGGCACGGGCGTGGTGATCGGCGAAACGACCAACATCGGCGAGCACGTTAAGCTATACCAAGGCGTGACGCTCGGCGCCCTGAGCTTCGCGACCGACGGCGACGGCCAGCTCGTGCGCGGTCAGAAGCGGCACCCGACGCTGGAAGACCACGTCGTCGTTTACGCGAACGCGACGATCCTGGGCGGGGCGACGGTCGTCGGCCATGACGCCGTGATTGGCTCCAGCGTGTGGCTCACGCAGAGCGTGGCGCCGAACACGACGGTGGTCATGGAAAAGCCCAAACTGCGAATGCGCAGCGAGGTCGAAGCGGCGCTGGCGGCGAAGCCGAATTTTCAAATCTAGTGCCTAGAATACAACCGCCAAGAACGCCAAGGAATGCAAAGGTCGCGTGCGATTTTCTTGGCGCTCTTGGCGTCCTTGGCGGTTCATTAATATCTCAGCCGATCACCTCGCCGAATGGCGTCGTGCGGCGCGGCATCATTTTGCACAGCGCGATGCCGAAGAAGTACAGCAGCACCAGCGGCGCCGCCATCAGCATCATGCTGTAAGGATCGCTCGGCGTGAGCACGGTCGCGACGATCAGGATCACGAGCACGGCGATTCGCCAGCGGCTGAGATAGTTGGCGATCGTGAAGATGCCGATTCGCTCCAGGAACAGCATCACCAAGGGAAGCTGGAAGCTGATGCCGAAGCCCAGCGGCAGGAACAGCACGAACGTGAGCCAGTCAGTGATGCGAGGATCGGGGTCGATGCCCATCCAGTCGAAGAACGTGAACAGGAACGAGAGCACGTATTTGAACACAACGAAAAAGGCCAGGGCCGCCCCGACGAGAAACAGGCCGGTGCTGAACGGCAAGAATATGTGCACGTAGCGCTGCTCGTGCGGGTAGAGGCCGGCGGCCACGAATTGCCAGATGAAGTAAAATATGAACGGGCTGGCCAGGACCGCGCCCAACACAAACGCCGCCTTCATGTAAACGACAAACGGCTCCTGCACGCCCAGGCCGACGACGCGCACGCGCGGGTCGTCGTCGACGCTGTAGTACATTCGCATCCGCATGAGGTCTTCGCGCCGAAGGGCCTGGTCTGGCGAACGCTGCGGCAAGGCCGCTTTGTCAACCGCCTCGGGTAAAACCTCGGCGAGCAGTTCGGCCAATTCGTGCGAGTTGAAGAGGCGCTCTTCGGTCATCAGCCCCAGCTCCCCGAAAGCTTTGGCGGCGGCGTCAATGTCCTGCGGCACCGGCTTGCCTTCCAGTCGCTGCTGCTCCAGGTAGGCGCGAAATTCCTCCGTCTCCAGGCGGATGTAGTATTCTTCGAGCGCAGCCTTGAGAGGAGTTTGCACGTAATCGACCACATCGCCGGCGAAGATGAGCCCGATGAGGACTCCGACGACCAGCGCGATCGTGGCCTTGACGAGCGACCCGCGGAGCTCCTCGAGGTGCTCGCCGAAGGTCATCTTCGAGCTTTCGAACAGGTCTTCGTTGTATCGGCGATGCACGGCAGGCGCGGAAGGGAGTACAGCGGATTGACGCAAGGGTCTATTGCGATGATAGCTGGCCCGGTTCTGTGCGACAACGCGGATGAGAGTGACCGCGCGCCGGTCCCGAAGCAAATGGCGGCGTGATAGAATAGTGGTTGAAAAAGGAATAATGGGTGGCTGGGTCAACGCCCCAGAACTTCACAACAGACTGGGGCGATGCCCCAGGCACCCGCTACAAGAAACTTGATCGAATTCATGGCCGAATTGCCGCTGCTGCGATTTGAACCGATTCTGCGCGAGGCGCTGTGGGGCGGCCGGCGGCTGGCGGAGCTGGGCAAGGCGCTTGGCGGCGGCGAGAATTATTCGGAGAGCTGGGAAATCGTCGACCACGGCGCCGATCAGAGCGTGGTCGTCGATGGGCCGCTGGCCGGCGCGACGCTTCACGACTTGGTCACCGATCACGGTGAAAGTTTGCTTGGCCGGCATCAAGGCAGGAAGCAGTTTCCGCTTCTCGTGAAGTTCCTCGATTGCCAGCGGACGCTTTCCGTGCAGGTCCATCCGAATGATGCGCAGGCTGCGCGCCTCAATCCGCCGGACTCAGGCAAGACGGAAGCCTGGGTCATCGTCGCGACCGAGCCCGGCAGCCAGATTTACGCCGGCTTGAAGCCGGGCGTTGACCGCAGCGACTTGGAGCGCGCCGTTGCAAAGGGCGAGTGCGAGAAGTGTTTGCACGCGTTTGAGCCGAAGGCGGGAGACTGCGTGTTCATCGAGGCGGGAACCGTTCACGCGCTGGGGGCCGGCCTGCTCGTCGCTGAAATTCAGCAAGCCAGCGACACGACGTTCCGCCTGTTCGATTGGAACCGCATCGACCGCGACGGCCGGCCGCGGCCGCTCCATATCCAAGAGTCGCTGGACACGATCGACTATCGCCGCGGGCCGGTGGATCGGATCGTGCCGTGTCCTGGTGAGCGCCCCCATGTTGAGCGGCTGGTTGCATGCGACAAATTCATCCTCGAGCGCTGGCAGATTGAAACGCCGCAGCCTCTCGACTTAGAGGATCGATTCCACATCGTGGCGGTTGTCGAAGGCGAGGTGAGCGTACGTGCGGGCGTCAAGCAAAGCCGACTGCGGCGCGGCGATACGCTTCTCATCCCGGCTTGCACTCGCGAAGTGCAGTTCATGCCGCAGGGCAGGGCAGTGCTGCTGGACACGTACTTGCCCGCAGAAATGGCCTGATTCGCAGAGTACATTCTGGCTTGGTGGCCTGTGCGCGATTTCCTATAATTCGCGGCCCTCCCAATCGCGGTTTTCGATCGGCCGGATCGATGGAGTCGCCAATCGCCATGTTGAAACGTCCCGTATTTCAACGGCTCGTCGT
>DATFGJ010000688.1:0-12910 GCA_035249585.1 Lacipirellulaceae bacterium | reverse complement strand
CGCGATTGTGCACCTGAGCAAAGAAGCCGCAACGGGCGTGCGGGGCGAGGCCGAGGTCCGCGTCGGCTTGCTGGAAAATCGTGTGGGCAAAACCGCCCGCGAAGCATTGCACCATCACCAGGACGACTTCCACCTCATACGGCAGTCGATCGAGCCAGCCCGCAAACTCGCTTGCGGATACGGAATCACTGCCCCACATGTAGAAGGACGTGTCATAGCGGTTGCGATCTTCTTCGCCCTCCGGCCGGCGGTCGCGCGCTCTCCATGTTTGACTTTCGTCATCGTATTCATATTCGTAATCGTCGTCGTCGTCGTCGGAATCGTCGGCTGGCCCGCCGTGGCCGGTCACGTAAACCAGCAGCCGGTCGCCGGGCCTCAGCTCGCGCGCAAGGTCGCGCATTCGGCGTCGGATCAGAGATTTCTCAGCGGGGCCCGAGAGGCCTTGCACGTGGTTCGTGCGATAGAACAAGTCCATCGAGTCGGCATCGCCGAACAGCTCGGCCATCATCCGCCGGGCTGGCGGGCAATTTTTTTCGAAATCCGGATCGCGACACTGCAGATCGCGCATCGCATCGTTGCCGTCGGCGAAGTAAACATCGTGGCGCGGCTTGTCGGGCCGCTGCTCGGCGAGAACCAATTGTTGGAAAATGACATTGCGTTCCAGCGACAACTGATTGCCGGTGGGGCTGTAACCGCCGCCGATTGTGAGAAAATAGTCTTCCGCCCGGCCAGTTGACGGGATGCATAGGGCGGCGACCAAAAGGACGAGCGACATTGCGAGGCGATAACTCATATAACTACCTTTTCCCGTCCCGATTGTGTGACGAGCGCGCTGGCGCGCGAGAGCAACCATTCCAATATACCAGTGAACGCCGCGGGTGCTCGATGGCTACCGGCGAATTTCGCGACTCGGCCATTTTTCAGGCTGCGCCACCGGATGAGGCGCCGGTTCGCCAAGCGCGGTGTGCGAAAATAGTACCGATTCGGCAAGCCTTGCCGTGTGCCGCCCGACCAAGATGATCGCGTTATATATAGATAAGCGAATTTTTGCTGAAGGACCTATTCCGCGAGCGTTGTTATTCACGCGGCGTGATATCGATCCGAAGCGGGTCGGTCCAGGCCTTGTGCTCGTCGGTGTAATAGAGATAAGCGCGGCTGGCGGGTCCTTTGTAGGTGCCGGGGACAGCCGCGACCATGCTCACGGGCAGCTCCACGCGCTGGCTCGCCGTCAGCGACCGCCAGTACAAAATCAGATCGCGTCCAAGCACCTCGTAGGCGGCAATCTTTTCCGCCTTAACCAATTCCTTGAGCTGATCATGACGCACTTCCAGCCCGCCCGGAATTCCCACGATGGCAATTGGCGTTGGCACTGTCTCATCCGATTTGTTTACCACTTCGATTTGCGCCTCGGTTATTTCGCCTTCGGTCACGTTGCCGTCAGAGAGTGCAACCGAAAGTTCCAGCTTGCACTCTTCCGAGGAATCTGGCTTCGAGGCGAAGTAACTGACAGCGATCGAAAACGGCATTTGAGAACCGCCGGTCATGTGGAGCTCGACTTGGTGCCGCCCCGGTGTGAGAAATTTGGCGAAGTCCGGAAGTTCGATTGCACCTTGCGTGTCGACCGTAAAGGCGATCGGCTCGCCGACCGCCTCGCCGTCGACGACGAGTTGCAGTTCGCCAGGCGCTTTAGGATTGGCGCGCGAGCGGTCGTAGGACGTGATTGCTCGCAACGCCAACACCGTCGACTGCGTGGAGCCGAAGCGGCCGGCCTTGCAGCATTCGGCCAGGAATTGAATGCCCTTTTCGACTTGCGGCGCGTAGGCATCGTGGCCGAGCCAGGCCAGCACGGCAAGCGCAGTGGTCTCGATTTGCAGTGCCTCGCCGCTGCTGCCTACGACGCTGACGGTGGCGCCGCGCAGCGAGCCATCGTCTTCCTGCCGGCCGGCCAGCTTGTCGAGCAAGCGCGCTTCAGCTTCTTTGTCGCCGGCGGCGGCCAGCACGTTGGCCGCGAGCGCGACCACGTATGTGTTCTCCGTCTGCTCGGCAGCCTCGCGAATCCAGGTGACTTCCGTGGCAAAGTCGGCCTCAACGCCGGCTTCGAGCAGCGCCCATGTGTTATACGTATTGGCGACCTCCGGTTCCGGCAGCCAGGTGTGAAGCGTGGTGGCTTTGCGCGCGAATCCGCCCTTGCCATCGCGCTGCTCGAGAAGCCACTTTTTCGTGCGCGCCAGCATTTGGGCGTCGACGTTGCGCACGCGGGACATGTCGGTGAATTCCATGAGGCCATAAGCCGTGAGCGCATCGTGACCTGGATCGGCGCCGAACCATTCGTATCCGCCGGCTTTGCATTCGAAGCCGGTGAGGCGTTCGTATCCGGTCTCAAGCATGGCCGCGCTGCGTTCGATCAGCGAAGGATCGACGCCTTGATGGTCAAGAAAGTACTGCTGAGCCATGACGAGCGGGTAGACTGTGCTGCTGGTCTGTTCGAAGCAGCCGCACGGCTCCTGGATCAGCCGTTCCAACGCCTCGGTCATGCTGGCCAGCGGCGTGGGATAGACAACAGCCTTAGTGCGGATGCTGCCCGCGACGACAGTTTTGGGAATGTCGATGATGTACTCCGCCATTCCGCCGGGCTTCATCAAACCGCCGCGGCCGCGTTCAACCGGGAAACCGAGCGGCTTTACCACGATGTTTCGCTGCACGGTGTCGCTGAAGCTGCCGGCCTTGGCAACGTGAACCACGGGCATGTTGCCGAACGACTCACCGATTGGAATGCGGAGCAATTGTCGCACGCGGCTGTCGGCCGGCAGCCTGATGGAATCGAGATCGTTGTTTTCCATCACGCGGAATGAGGAAACGGCCGACAGGCTGGCGTCCAGAGACTCGCCGGTGCTGTTCACAAACCCGACTGGTGCGAGCACCACGTCGCCGGCTGTAACTTCGAGCGGTAGTTTCGGTTCGATGTAAAATGGCTCGACGGATTCGATCGTAGTCGTGCCGGAGCCGAGCGAGCCAGCCGCATTAAAGGCGTCGGCGAATACGCGAAAGCTGGTGACGGCATCGCTCAAATCGAATTCGATTGTGGCTTTTCCCGCTTCGTCGGTTTTCATGCCGGCGTGCCAGAACAGAGTTTCCGCGAAGTTGGTCCGCTCGCCGGGCTGCCTGTCGGGCCGCACGGCGTGCGCGAAAACGCGGATGGCGACAAAGTCGTTGCGAAGGACCTGGGCCCGGTCGTCAAACAGTGACAACTTTCTGCGCTCCGCTCCGCCAACTAAGGCGGCCGCAAGTTCGTGCCGCTCCTCAACGAGGTCTTGCAGTCCGGCCGGCGTTTCGGAGGACGCTGGTTGCCCAGCCGCCATCGCAATACCGGCATTGGCGACGGGACCATTTACGAATTCGTCTGCGGCAAGCGCATCGTGGAACGCTAGGCTCTTATCCTCTGGAATTTGGGCACCAACTTCCGCAAGTTCTACACCGCCTTGCGGAAGTGCCGCGGCGGCCAGCGGTGCCGCACCATCACGGCCGCCACGGAAAGCCCAGAAGCGACGGTTGAAATCGCCGCCGCCCCCGCCCAATCCGCCGAACCGGGCCTGCTCATCAGACGTGGGCAGTCGCAGCGCAAGCGCACGTCGTGCAAGGTCGCCGTGCTTCGCGGCGAAGGACGGCACGTCGACAAATGCAAATCGCCGCCAGCCTTGGGTGCCGAGCAGCAAGTCGACGGCCGCAGGTGCCTTTGCGTTCTTCGAGTCCAAGTATACATGCGCGTCGGCCAGATCTTTGACATCGCCTTCAAGCAAAACCATCACCGGCAAGCGCGGCGCTTGCTCGCGGCGCTCGATCATTTCCAGCACGCTGTCGTCGGTGACCGTGAGGCCAACGACTGCGCTTGTCGGCTTGCCGGCCTCGTCAGTCGTCGTAACGGTAAGCATCGCCTTTCCGCCGGGCACATAGCGCGGCCGGTCCGCCGAGATGTCGATTTGCACGGCATGCCGCGGCTTGGAGAACAGCAAGCGTTCGGCGAGCGGTTTACCGTTAGCGTCCGAGACCGTTGCGACGAGCACTCCGCTTGCATCCTCGCAGGAGAGCTCAACCTCGACTGGCTTACCGCTTGTCAGCCCCAACTCTTCGCGGTCGAGCTCATGCTCGCGCTTCGAGAGTGCGACGACAACGCGGCGCTCGCCGGTGCCCGTCAGCTGCAAGCGCGCATTTCGCCCGGATACGTCATCCAGCGAAGTGAGCAGCACGCCGCTTGACTTCACGGCGGGCAGTGGCACGCTCGTGCGAATGCCGGCAGGCTCGCGGATTTTCAGAGTATATTGCTCGCCAGCCGTCGGCGTGAATGTAAAACGCCCGCGGCCCTCATGTTCGCTGCGGAACGTGGCGACTTCGCGGCCTTTGGAATCAAGAACGATACCCGCGAGATCGGCCGGTTTCTTCGATGGTGTGAATGCGTCGAAGTACACGCGGTTCGCTAGGCCAGCCACCAAATCGCCGCCTTCGGGATAAACGTTCATGTCCACGGTTTGCAGCAGGATCGGGATGGTCTTGCTGGCTGTTTCCACGACGCCGCCGTCCTCGATGACCATGGCCAGCGATCCTTCACCGCGGTCGATGTTTTCGGGCAGCTTGAATCGTGCGACGCAGCGGCCGGCCGCGTCGACCGTTGCATCGCCGCGAAAGGCCTCGGTGCCGTCGACGCGGGCGACGACGCTAACCTTTGCATTGGCAGGGATGCCGCCCTCGGCCCGCGTCACTTCGAGCGTGGCGACGACGTCATCGCCCGGCCCATAGCCGTCGCGCAGAAATTTGATCTGGCTCCGCAGCCGTGGCGCGCGATAGGCGCGAATATCGAATTTGCGCTCGGCCGGCGCATCCCCAGTCCAGGGATGTGAGAGTTTCACAGTGTACTGGCCGCCCGCCTGTTCGCCGGGGATCGTCCAAGCGAAGGCCAGCACGCTGTCTTCCGCGCTGGCCGGACCGGACGCGACCACATCGCCCTTCGGTCCAATGATTTCCACGGCGGCGGAAATGTTTTCCGACAGTGGCTTGTTCGTTTGGTGGTGCAACACGACGCCGCGAACAAACATCTGCTCGCCGGGACGGTAAATTGGCTTATCGGTCGAGACGTGCGTGAGATAGCGATCGGCGCCGCCTAACAGCTCGGTCGATGCGCCCTGATGTTTCGACGCCGGTTGAATTCCATCCTGCGCCAGTCCAAGTTGCCAACATGCAGCTAGCGCCGCAATACATGCCGATAGCATTCCCAGCCGGAATCGCGTGGACATCGCAAGTCCTCCGATAATCGAAAGCGGAAGCCGCTAGTACGGACGAGATTTTCGCCCAATAGCTACGGCATAGACGCGGGCTGCGCGCGAGAAGTTCCAGAAAAGCGTCCTGGAAAGTCGGCTCGCCCGCTGATTGCCGGATGTCGGCGGAATTATTCCGGCAGTGGCTTGCCTTTGGTCTCAGGACCGAGCCAGATAAGAAACATGCCGACGATATAGATGCAGGCAAGCGCCTTGCCGGCTTGCGGAAAAGCTTCAATCTCGATTCGATTTTTCGCCACGCTCTGAGCGAAGTATGCCGTGAGAGTGGCCGTTTGAAGCGAACCGGCGGCGGAAAGCACGCGGCCGAAATTGTAAGCAAAGCCTTGACTCGTGGCGCGGATGCTCGTCGGAAATAGCTCTGGAAGATACAGCGGGAACCAGCCGTAGAACGCCGCCGTGATACCGCCGGTAAGGAAAAAGCACGCCAGCAGCTTTGGCCCGTAGACGTCGTTCGTCTGATACATGTACATAAGGGACACGAACGAAAGTACACACAGGCCGGCGTAGGTGATGCGTCGCCCCAGCAAGCCGCCTGCCAGCGCAGCCAGGATTGTGCCAATGATCGCTCCGCTGGCGGATGCGATTTGCGCGAATTCCTTGGCGTAGTAGGGACCGCCGTCTTTGGGAAGTTGATCAGCCAGGGCGATGGCCCATTTCGGCGACCACTGAATGAGCCCCCAAGTGCCCATCAATGCGACGCCCGAGAGGCAGGCGCCCAGCAGCAACCGGCGCACGTATTTCGCGCGTTCTCCTGCACGCAGGCTTCCAGCGGTCTCCGCCCGGGCGAGATACTTCACAACCGGAAACATGTATCCCACGAGCGCGATGATAAACATCACAATGCTTCCAGCCACGCGAACCGGTGTCGCCCAAACAGGAAGCGTCAGTTCGCCTTGGGGCGAAACCTCGCCCGCCATGTGGTCGAACAACGGCGACCAAAGGAAAACCAGCGTCGTTGCGGCCAGAGCCCCAATCACGACACCCAGCACATCGCGCGTGGCCCAGTGCGACGTGGCACCCTTGGCGCGCTCTGTCTCCCATTTATGCGATTCCGGCACGAAGAGGCGGATGAAAAAAATCAATAAGGCGGGCAGCGCTCCGGCGATCATGAGCAGCCGCCAACCATCCCCCGCAACGAGCGAATCGACAGTCGCGTCCGGCAGCCCCGCGCCGCGGAGCAAGTTGCCAGCGCCTTCGATGAAACGGACGAGTACCAGGCTCAGCAGGGCGACGCAGAGGAATCCGACGTTCGCCGCGGCGCCGATCAAACCAGCGAGAAACGCGCGAGAACGGTCCGGCCAGATCTCAATCACAAGCGCGACGCCGAGCGCCCATTCGCCCCCCATGCCCAACGAGGCGATGAACCTCAGCACAGCGATATGCCATGCCTCGGTGGCAAAACCGCAAAGGCCTGTGAAAATGGCGTACGTGAAGATGCTCAGCGACATCGCCCTTACGCGGCCGATGCGGTCGCCGAGCCAACCGAAGATCACGCCTCCGGTCGCCGCGCCGACTAAAAACATCGACATGATCACCCCGAACCAGTCGTTGACGACGGCTGGGTTGACGGCGATTTCCGATTGCAGCAATTCATCGAGCGCGTGGCGTCCCACGAGCGGGAACATTCCCATCTCGAAGCCATCGAACATCCAGCCGAGCAGCGCGGCGATGAGTGCCATCCAGATGCCGCGCTTGCTCGCGGCGGTTTCCGGCTGTTTTTCCATCGGATGCTGGCCCGCGAGACGGGCGCTCCAGACACTGAAAGACTGTTTAGCCTGGCGGCCACTTCATTTGGCGACCACCTAATAAATGAAAGTGTATATGGTCGACGGATTGGCCGCCATCGCGGCCGCAATTGACCACAACCCGGTAGCCGCCTTCGAGGCCAAGTTCGTCGGCTAATCTGCGGATCACCAGCCAAAGATGTGCGATGAGCGGCGCATCCGCATCCTCAATCGCCGAGACCGACACAATAGGCTTCTTGGGGATCACGAGCACGTGCACCGGGGCCTGCGGCGCCACGTCGTAGAACGCGAGACAGCGATCATCTTCGTGAACGATATTGGCTGGAATCTCCTTGTCGATGATTTTCTGAAAGATGGTTTTGGCAGCCACAACTCACCTCTGTCGTGCCGAAGTGCAATGTCGAGATCGAAGCTATCGACTCGTTCCGCGCCTAGGAACCGGATGAGCCCACTCGAAGTTGACAGAGCGCAATCGATTCGTCCACCAGCAGCACAGGAATTTGATCGATGATCGGGTATAGCACGTCGCCGGCCGCTCGAACCAGGCCGGCGTCGATCGTTTGCTCGACCCGCTTTCCCGCGCGGTCATCCAAACGTCCCGCACGAATGGCTGCATTGACTTCGCCCACGAGCGCATCGTCGGCAATCGCCAGCGGCGTGTGGTCTTCCGGACAACGGAGGATGGGTAGTATCTCGGCGCGCATTGCAAGCAACCGGTGACGAGACTTTCAACGCTAGCTTTTGGAAACTGCTTTAGTGTAGTGCTTCGCTGCGCGATAGGAAATATCCGGCGGCTGTGCCAGCTAGCAAATTTTGCCCTGGACTGTTGAGCTTTAACGGCCGCTGCCGATATGTACGAAGAGCGACGGCACGCGAAAGAGTCGGTTGGACGCCAATCTTCGCGGCCGAGCTCTTGGTCGGGGAGGCCAAACGTGGAGGATTGACAATGAGAAAGTCATTAGGCGCGTTCGCCTGGTTCGTAGCAATGGCATGTGGGTCCGCTAGCCCGGCCCAGGAATCGAGCACCTATGAGGATGGGCCCGACGGTGTGCGATATCGAGTCACTCGCCGGGTCACGCAAAAATCGATTCCCACCACTGAGTATCAGACGCGCGAACAAAAAGTTTACCGGCCTCAAGTCACCACCGACTATCACACTTATCCGCAAACGTATCTTACGCCGGTCACCGAGTACCAATGGGTGCCGAGGCTTCAAGGCCGCTGGAACCCGTTCGTGCAACCGTATTGGGCGCATCAGCTCGCTCCGGTAACTCGCTGGGAAGCGCGAACCAGCACAACCCATGTTCCTGTTGCGCGAACTGATTGGGTTGAAGAAGTGCGAACTACTCAGGTGCCGGTGACCACCTATCGCACGGTGCCGGAAGAGTACACGAGCCGGGTCGCCGTCGGCATCGCGCCGGGCGCGTCGAATACGGCGGTTGCCACGCGGCAGATCGGCGGCCAGCAGCTTCAGGGTGATCCGCCACGGCAAGAGAGCCCCTGGGCTTCAAGCACAGGCACGTATCAGCGCTAAGGCGCGGCGAAATATCGCCATTGCGAGAACAGGCAAGCGGCCGCCGTTGCGCTCGAGCGCTTATGCCGGTGAGCTGGGCGTCGTCGAACGACGGCGGCTGCGCGAAGTGGCGGCCGCCGTCCATTCCTTGGTGAGCGTCTCGAAGACTTCCGGGCTCTCGTAGCGCACGACGCCCTTGCCTTCCGGCATCGGGCCGATCAAGCCGCGGAACACGGGCATGCCGCGCAGTGACAAGTCGGTGCTGCAATCATCCACGCCAATCTGCGTGTGCATCTTAAGCACCGTCTCGTGTTTCTCGTAATCTTTGGTGCGCAGCTCACCGTTGCTGCCGCGCGTAATAATACGGATCGTGGGTTTCATGGGATCGGAGCTGTTGCGGGAGTGGATAGGATGCGGCAGAGCAGTCGGAACTGCGTTCGCTGCCGCGGCTAGCCGCCGGACGGGAGTTGGTGCGACATGGCGGGCAACTGTTACATTCTTCGACTCGATTCGGGATCAGCTGCGACGGAAACGTGCGGGCTATGTCTGGCAGTTGCACTTCGGCAAACCGTCATATTCGCTGCCGCTGAGAGGTCCGATAGGAATCGCACTGGTTGTTAGAAAGTATATGGACACGTGGCAAGCCACGGGCCGGTTGTACGGGCAATTTACTGCGCGTCGGTGATGACGCCTTTAACGATTTGTTCAGCGCGCCGCGAGACAGCGGCCGCTGGGAATACCGCACGGCCGTTCAACTTGCCGACGCCGCACAACACGTATAAATTGGTGTTGCCCTCGGAGGGTAAGCGAATTGGCCAGCAGCCTGACTCGAAATCAGGTGCCCCGAAAGGGGTTGGGGGTTCGAATCCCCTGCCCTCCGCTTGAATTGCCTTGTTTTCCAGACGATTCTGCGTCGCCGTTGCACTTCATCTTCTTACCGGTCGAGGGTGTCACTAAAAGTTCACCTACGGCCAAACAGTATCGGCGGTCAATGGATTTCCTCGCCGCTCGCTTTTATTGATCACGACACCGGCCCTTTCTCCGATGGCGGAGATCTCACCTTCCCAAGAACACCGTGACGCTCAGCGCCGGTTAGGCACACTTCGGCGAGTTGATGTCATACGTCATAAGTTGCACGTGGGTATTAAGCCGGAACAATCACCTTGTTGCTTAGGCACGAGCGGATTTTGTTGAGCTCTGATCGAGCATTGCCGCTTATTCCTACGCTCGACCGCCTGAAGCTCTCATCCACGATGCATAATGCATCGGTCGCATCGACAGACCGCACGAATGGATCAGCCTAGATTATGCCAAATGCAATTTTGAGCCCCTCGATCGATTCGAGCTCTCGCTGTGGCTCAAAAGCCGCATCCAGATTAACCACATGCGGGCGATCATCAATCAATGCTTTCTCTATCGCCCCTTTATTAGACATAAGAAGCAGCTCTCCGTGTCTTGCTGTTGGCGCTGGATGACCCATTGGCGTTCTCAAACCAGGGCGGAAGCCAGCTGGTTGACGATCTTCGGTGTGCGCTAGTTCGCTATCGGCGTACATGGCCGTGATGGCAAAATCAGCAGCCTCAGGTGACTGTCCCAAGTTCGGATCTGAAACCTGCAACGGGCTCGCGCTCGCGGTCCCAGCGCCGGCAGCCTGCCCCGCTGCGGCAGTGATATCGGCCCCGGGGTTCGATCCGAAATTCGATCGCCACATCTCATAGTCGGACGAGTTAATCCACCCATCACCGGTTGAGTCCGCGGAGGTGTAAGCGACTACCTGTGCACCTTGCATCTTGCGCCACACGATGTAATCAGAGGCATCAACCGAGCCATCTCCATCGAAGTCGCTGGTCCAAGCATGGTGGAATCGCTCGCTGACCGTGACGATAACGAAGTCACTTGCAGTCGAGGTCCCGTCATCGACGGTGAGCCGGACCGCATAGCTGCCCACGTCGGTCGCCAGAAGATGGGTGCGTGCGGCGCTGGGCTCGGCGACCTCCGGCAGAGTACCCGTAGAACTGGCGACAACTGTCCAATCGTAGGTGAGTTCATCGCCATCGGGATCCAAGCTGCGTGATGCATCAAGGCGCGGATAGTTGCCTTGGACAACCACCGCATCCGAGGCGGAGGCGTCCGCCTGCGGGACTTGGTTTCCAACGACGGTAATCAGAACATAGTCCTGGTCGGAGGAAGCCCCGTCGCTAACCGTCAGCTCGACGGCGTAAAGCCCGGGTTGTGCTGGGTTTAGGTAAGCCACTGAGGATTGGGAGGACGAGATCAACGGCGTCGAGTCATTCGAACTTGCCACGACGCGCCAGCTATAGTTCAACTGCGTGTCGTCTGGGTCGCGGCTGGCCGTGCCGTCGAGTCGGACGGTACCCGCTCCAAAGATGATCTCGGTCACCGAGCGGGAGGCGTCCGCGATGGGCGATTGATTTTCCGCAATTGTCACATCCACGACCGTCGAGTCCGTGGCGAGGCCGTCGTTGACGGTTAGACGCACTACGTACACACCGGCCACCGTCGACCGAAATGTAGCCCGCGCAGCTGTCGCGCCGGTAATCGATGCGGCCGGCAAATTGGGGCCGGAGACAATCTCCCAGCGGTATGTCAGCGAGTCGCCCTCCGGATCGGTGCTTGCGCGGGCGTCCAGGTCGGCGGCGTGCCGCCCCGCAACGCCCGTCAAGTCGCTGAGCGAAGCGTCCGCCGTGGGCGCTCGGTTTGCCACGAACGTGACCGTGATCACGTCGCTGGCCTCAAGCGAGCCATCGCTCGCGGTCACCCGCACGTCGTAAGTGCCGGGCGTATTCGTCGAAAGCGATGCGTTCGGCCCAGTCGACGCGGTGAGTGTCCAGTTGGCCCCCGCGGGCGCCGCGATTAGTTCCCATTGGAACGTGAGGGAGTCGCCGTTCGGGTCAGTCGTTTTATTCGCGGTCAGGGAGACGGCTGCACGCGCCGCTACGCCGGAAGTTGCCGAACCGGTTGTGTCGACAACAGGCGGCAGGTTCAGCCGGTAGGTAACAATCACCGTGTCGGTCGAATGGTACTGGCCATCGCTGACCGTCAACTCGATAGCATAGTCACCCGCAACATTAGCCGAAAACGACGTGATCGCAGCGTCAGCGTCGCCGAATTGGCCCTCGCCGGGTCCGTCGATGAGGCGCCAGCTGTACGACAGGCCGCCTGGGCTGTTGTCTGGATCGAATGACTCCGACGCGTTGAGCGTCGTCGAAAAACCGAGGTCGACGCGGACGTCGCCTCCCGCAATGGCGACTGGCGTCGGGCGCGGCACGACGTCGAGATTGCCATTGACGATTGTCATCTGCGGCACGCCGTTGCTGCCACCTGTGATGGCGAGCATTTGGTTGTCGCCAACGGTCGTCAGAGAAACCGCCGTACCAGGCAGCTGGGCCACATCACTCTGGCCCCAGTTCGTCCCACCCCATGTTTGCAGCTGTGCCACGCCCCCGATGGTACGTATTGTGTGAGTATTGCTGCCGAGCCATGCGACGTCAGTGACCGAGTTGCCCAGCGCTTGCGGTAAGCGTGCGAGCGCCGAACCGTCGTGAATCACGCCGGAACCGAGGATGACGACTCCGCCATCGGGCGACACGCGGATGGGGTGCAGAAATCCGGCACTGTCGTGCTGAGGTGCTTCCCGCACAACGCCGAACGAGCCGGTTTCGCCAATTTCAATGTATTCCAAATCGCGAGGTGACCACTGGGTGAAGTAGTACATCCTTCGAGTATTCCCATTCCAAACGTATTCGGCGGATGCGTGTGTCCATTCCCTCGAGGCCACGATCGACCCATTGGGTCCGAGCACGTAGTGGCTTTCCCACGCGCCCGAGGGGTCTGCGGCAAAAAGAAATTCACCGGCCGCGGAGATGCCGTAGGGCCGTGATGGCAATGTCGCAAACGGAGTTTGTTCGAGTGTTTCCGAGTTAAGATCGATCTGCCGGATTAGGCCGGTATCGTACGCCAGGTAGATCTTCTGGTTGACCGCCGAGTAAGCCATGTACAGCGGCGAGCCGATCAGCGGGATGGTATCTCCCCAGGTTTGCGTTATGGGATCGAATCGGAACACGCTCGAATGCTGCTTGCTGAACAGCAGCACGGTACCGTCCGCGGCGATCTCAATCTTATCGGGCGTGAATGCCAGGCCCTCTGGATTGACCGCCTCACCCGGCTCGGGGGTGTTTAGCGTCGAAAGCGGAACGATCGTCTCGGTCCACCCGCCGGTGACGGCCCGAAAGACGATCGCGTTCTCATCATTCACGAACAAGTCGCTTGGCGACCCCGCGACCGTCGCTGAACCGGTCGGCAGG
>DATFGJ010000687.1:0-6794 GCA_035249585.1 Lacipirellulaceae bacterium | reverse complement strand
GACGGTTTTCTTGGGTCCTTTGCGCGTGCGGGCGTTGGTCCGAGTGCGCTGGCCTCGAACCGGCAGGCCGCGACGATGGCGCACGCCGCGGTAGCAGGCGATGTCGCGCAAGCGCGAAATGTTCTGCGCCACCTGACGGCGCAACTGGCCCTCGACCACATAATCCTTATCCAATAGCGCGGCCAGGCGGGCCACTTCATCTTCGCCCAGCTCGCGCGCGCGAACCTGCGGATTGACGCCCGCCTTGTGGCACAGCTCGCGGGCGATCTTTTGACCGACGCCGTACAAGTAGGTCAGCGAGATCACCGTGGGGCGGTCGCTGGGAATGTCAACACCAAGCAAACGCGGCATAGGTTGGCTCCCGATTCAATAACTCTTGCAAAGCTTTTCTGAGGCAAAACGATCCGCGCGGAGTCGGCCATCGCTCACGCGGCGGTGCCCTCCGCCGCTCAATGCGCAACGAAGGTCCCGCGGCCGAACAACGACTGGCTAACCCTGGCGCTGTTTGTGCCGGGGGTTGCTGCAGACGACGTAAACCACACCGCGACGGCGCACGATCTTGCACTTGTCGCAAATCCGCTTGACGCTTGCCTTTACTTTCATCGCTTAACTCAGGTGCGCGAGAGGCGGCCAAGGAAGTGGCCAACCCCAAGATGGCGGTAAACGCTTAAATATACGGCCAGCGGGTGCAGTGCTTCAAGGGCTGCTTTTGACAATTCTTTCGAATGGCACGGGCTTCAAACTGGGGCCGGATTTCCGGCGGCCGCGAGGTTCCAGGGCAGGTTCGCCAGCTCATCTGGAGTCGGCGCGGCCGTCAAAAGCGCGGGCCCATTCTTGGTCACGGCGATGGTGTGCTCAAAATGAGCACTCGGTTTGCGGTCGAGCGTTGACTGAGTCCAATGGTCGGCGTGCATTTTCACCCGCTTGGTGCCCATGTTGACCATTGGCTCGACCGCTATCACCAGGCCGGGCTCAATGCGGAAGTCGCCACTGCCGCGCAGCGAACGGCTGAGAAAGTTAGGGACCTGCGGCTCCTCGTGCATCTGCCGGCCGATGCCGTGCCCCACGAAGCATTCCACGGTGGAAAAGCCGTTATCGCGCACAAATTGTGCCATTTCCCGGGCCACCTGGCTCCAGCGGCTCTTCGTGTGCATCAGCTCGAAGGCCAAATCCAAGGTGGCCAAGGTGACGTCGAGCAAGCGCTGCACGGCGGGCGCGATGTTTCCAACCGGATAAGTCACGGCCGCGTCGCCACACCAGCCGTTTACGCGGCAGCCGGTGTCGACGCTAACGATGGCCCCTTCGGGAAGCGGCCGGTTGTTGGGGATACCGTGGACGACTTCTTCGTTCACGCTGGTGCACGTGGCGGCCGGAAACGGCGGCCGGCCGTTGTTCTGATGTGGATAGTTCATGAACAGCGGCTGGGCGCCGCATTGCCGGAAATGCTCGGCAATCACGGCGTCGATTTCTGCCGTTGTAACGCCCGGCACGACGATTGGGCGCACCAGCTGATGCGCCTGCCAGACGCAGATGCCGGCTTGGCGCATGAGGGCGATTTCTCGTTCCGATTTGAGCTGAATCACTGCGGCGTGGTTTTCGGATAGGCGGAAGTTTGGTCCGTCAAAAAGTTCTTGAATACAAGTTTAGCAAGTTTCACGCCGAGGTCGAACCGGATTATCCACCCTGGATTAGACGCGTAATTCCTGCATATCGCTTGGAACGCGCAGATCGGCCTGCCACTGGTTTGCCTGCATACGTTTGGCAGTTAAGGCTCAATAGTTGGCGGCCGATTCGACTGCCTGCTGAACGCGGTCGAACACTTCTTCGGGCGTGCCTTCGCCATCAATCATGCGCAGTATTCCGCGGCCCGAATAGTACGCCAAAAGCGGCTCCGTCAGCCGATCGTACTGCCGGAATCGCTCCTCGATCGTGTCGCGGTTGTCGTCCATGCGGCCGCGGGCCAGGAGGCGATCGACGAGCCGCTCGACGGGCACGTCGAGTGCCAGCACCATATCAAGCGGCATGCCGCGGCGGTCGAGCATCTGGTCGAGCACTTGGGCCTGAGGCACCGTGCGCGGAAAGCCGTCGAAGAGGCAGCCGCGGGCACAGTCCGGATCGCTAAGCCGCTCGGCCACGACGCCCACCACGACATCGTCTGGAACGAGCTGACCGGCTTGCATGTGGCGGGCCGCTTCGAGCCCAAGTTTGGTTTGAGCGCGGGCCGCATCGCGCAGCATTTCGCCGGTGGATAGGTGGGGGATGCCCAGATAGTCCTTGAGCCGCTGGGCCTGAGTCCCCTTCCCGGCGCCAGGCGGACCAAGGAACACGATGCGCATCGTAGACGTCGGAGGTCGGGGGCCAGAGGTCAGAAGGGATCTAGCATGTGCCGGTAAATGAGCCGACGTCAGTGCAACTAATCCCTTATCGTCACGTATTGCGTCTGATCTCCGACATCCGACCTCTGTCCTCTCATTTCTGCAGGAGTCCCGTGTAATTCCGCATCACCAAATGGCTGTCGATCTTTTGCACCAGATCGAAGGCCACGCTTACGGCAATTAATAAGCTTGTACCGCCGTAAAAGCTTGCGATCACGTAATCGACGTTCAGTGAGCCGGATACGACGGTCGGAATAATTGCCACGATGGCGAGAAATCCGGCGCCGACGTACGTGATGCGAACCATCACCTTTTCCAGGTAATCGGCGGTGCGTTTTCCGGGCCGGTATCCGGGAATGAACGAGCCGAAGTTTTTCAAATTGTCGGCCATGTCCTTCGGGTTGAAGGTGATGGCCGTCCAGAAATAGCAGAAGAAATAAATCAGGATCAGGTAACACAGATTGTAAACGTAGCCATGCTCGCGGCCGAACACCTCGTTAAGCCACTGCATGGTGCGGGCCCACCAACCCTCGCCGCTGCTCCAGTTCGCCAGGTTCTGGAAGATGATCATGGGGAACATCAAGAGGCTGCTGGCGAAGATGATCGGCATGACGCCGGCCTGGTTGACCTTCAGCGGCAGGTATTGACGAGTGCCGCCAAACACGCGGCGGCCGCGGACGTGCTTGGCGCTTTGCATGGGAATGCGCCGCTGGCCAAGCGTGATGAAAACCACGCCGGTGACCACGGCGACGAACATCGCCGCGAGGACAATCAGGTCTTCGACGCCCAGGTTGGTGCCCGAGCTGGCCAGTTCCAAATCGGCGCGCTGCAAGAGCTGCAGTCCGGCCGCCGGCATGCGGGCCAGAATGCCGGCCATGATCAACAGGCTAATGCCGTTGCCGATGCCGAATTCATCGATTTGCTCGCCAAGCCACATGAGGAACATCGTGCCGGCGGTCATGGTGAGGATGGCCGCGAATTTCCAATGCCAGACGAGCTGCAGGGAGGACGTCTGAAAGGCAGAGGCCACGAGGCCTTGCGGCTCGACAAACGACTCGATGTAGAACCAGCTTTGAAAGAGGCACAAAACGCACGTCGCGTAGCGCGTGTATTCGTTGATTTTTTTGCGGCCGCTTTCACCTTCCTTCTGCAATTGTTCGAGCGGCGGGTAGACGCTGGCCAGCAGCTGAAAGATGATCGACGCCGAGATGTACGGCATGATCCCCAGGCCGAAGATCGTGACATCCTTCAACTGGCTGGCGCTCAAGAGGGCGACGGTCTCGAGCATGTCGCTCAGCCCGCCGCGCTGGGCATCGAAGGCGTCGGCCTTTTGCTGATCGATGATGGGCAGCGGAATCTGAAAGCCGATGCGATAAATGCCCAGCATCAAGAGCGTGAGCAGGATCTTGGTGCGCAGCTCCGGAATTTGCCAGATGACGCGGATTTTTTCCCACATGGTGAGCACCCATCCGTGAGTAGGTAAGCAAAGCTAGTGGAGTAGAGGAGGAGTGGAGCAGTGGAGTAGAACGATTGATCGAATTTCTACTCCACTACTCCTCTGCTCCACTACTCCTCCGGCAGAGCTCACTTACTCACCTTCTTCTTGGTCTTATTCTTGACGACCGGCTTCGGGCCGGGGAGCACGATGGCTTCGCCGCCGGCTTGCGTGATCTTTTCGGTCGCGGTTTTGCTGAACCTGTGCGCGGAGACCTTCAGCTTTTTCTTCAGCTCACCGTCGCCGAGCACCTTCAATTCATCGTAGCGACCGCGCACGAGATTGGCCGAGGCCAGCGCGTCGGGCGTGACCGCGTCCCCCGACTTGAAGGCGTCATTGAGCTCGCCGACGTTCACGACGAGCACCGACTTGGCCCAGCGGTTGTTGAAACCACGCTTTGGAATGCGGCGCACAAGCGGCATGGTGCCGCCTTGAAAGATCGGCGAGAACGAGACGCCGTTTCGCGAATGCTGACCTTTGTGTCCTCGGCCCGCCGTCTTGCCCTGGCCGGAGCCGATGCCGCGCCCGAGCCGCTTCCGCGGCCGCGCTGTATGGACTCCACGATTTACGTCACTGATGTTCATGACAAAGTCACCTGCCGGAGACGTTCGACGTCGGCCTTGGGCCGAAGCTGCTTGAGCGCGGCGAACGTTGCTTTCACGAGCGAGACGGGGTTATTCGAGCCGAAGCTCTTGGTAAGAATATCGTGGATGCCGGCCGCCTCGCACACTGCGCGCACGGCGGAGCCCGCAATCACGCCGGCGCCAGGGGCAGCCGGGATCAAAATTACGTGGGCGGCGCCGTAGCGGCCCTCGACGATGTGAGAGATCGTCGAGCCGTCGAGAGTCACCTCGACCATGCTGCGCATGCCTTCTTTGCGCGCTTTCTCCACGCTGGGCGGCACCTCGTTCGCCTTGCCGTATCCCCAGCCGACCTTGCCCCGGCCGTCGCCGACCACGACCATGGCCGCGAAGCTGAAGCGCCGGCCGCCCTTCACCACTGCGGCGCATCGCTTGATTTTCACGATGTGCTCGGCCAGTTCGCCTTGTATTCGTTCGCTTGTGCTGGCTGCCACGATGGTGTCCTTGATGCTTAAGGGTTCAGGGTTCAGGGTTGAGGGTTCAGACCTGGCCTGAACCCTGAACCCCCAACCCTCAAAAACTGAGACCTGCTTCTCTGGCCGCTTTGGCTAAAGCCGCGACGCGGCCGTGATATCGATATGGTCCTCTGTCAAAGCAAACGGCCTTGATGCCGCGCGCGGCGGCGCGCTCGGCGATCGCTTTTCCTACAGCTTCCGCCGCTGTTTGGTTGCCGCCGGATTTAAGTTTGCCGGACAGCGTCTTGTCCAGCGAAGACGCGGCCGCCAGGGTCTTGCCGGCCAGGTCGTCGACAATCTGAACGGAAATATGCTTGTGGCTGCGGGCGACGCTCAAGCGGGGCCGCTCGGGCGTGCCGCGAACGCGCTTGCGCACGCGAAACGCCCGCCGCTGACGCTGCCGCACGAGTTGTTTGGAATGATCCATTGCGTGGTTGAGAGTTGAGTGTTGAGAGTTGAGGGGACGAGGATTGAACATTCAACCCTCAACCATCAACTCTCAACCTTATGTTGCTGTCTTGCCGGCCTTGCGGCGTACTTGTTCGCCTTCATAGCGAATGCCCTTGCCTTTGTACGGCTCGGGTTTCCGCACGGCTCGAACTTCGGCCGCGAACTGGCCGACTTGTTGTTTGTCGGTGCCCTTGATCACGATGTGTGTCTGGTCGGGGCAGGTGACGTTCAGCCCCTTGGGTATTTTTTTGTGGACTTCGTTGGCGAAACCGACGCGCAGTTGAAGCGTGTCGCCCTGCACGGCGCCGAGATAGCCGACGCCCTGGATTTCAAGTCGCTTCTCGTAACCTTGCGTCACGCCAACGAGCATGTTGTTGATCAGCGCGCGTGTCAAACCGTGGTAGGCGCGGATCTCGCGATCTTCGCTCTGGCGTGTGCAGGTGATCTGCTTTCCGCCCTCATCGACGCGCACGCCGATCTCGGGCCGATGCATGAACTGCAGCTTGCCAAGTTTTCCTTCGACAATGACAGCGCGATCGGCGACGTTTACCTTGACGCCGTCGGGCACGGAGATCGGTTTTTTGCCTATGCGGGACATTCTAAAGCTCTTAGCTGTTTGCTATTAGCTTTTAGCCAGAGCCATTAGCCAGCTTCTGGCCAACAGCTAATCGCTAAAAGCGAACAGCTCTTTACCAAACTTCGCACAGCACTTCGCCGCCCAGGTTGCGCTGCCGCGCTTCGCGGTCGCTGATCACGCCACGGCTGGTGCTGATGATTGAAATTCCTAAACCGTTGAGCACAGGCCGCAGGCTGCTGGCCTGGCTGTACACGCGCCGGCCCGGCTTGCTCACCCGGCGGATGTGCCGGATCACGCGCTCGCCGTTGGGCCCGTACTTGAGCTGGATCAAAAGCTGCTTGCTCGGCGCTCCTTCTTCCTGCGCTTCGCGCCAATCCCAGATATAGCCTTCACGCTTGAGCACCTCGGCGAGGCCGCGCTTCACCTTCGACAGCGGCAGCTCCACGTGAGGGCGCTCAATTCGCACGGCATTGCGAATGCACGTGAGCATATCGGCGATCGGGTCGGTCATCATAGGACGGTTGAGGGTTCAGTGTTGAGGGTTGAGGGCTTGAGATTAAGGTCAGGATTCAGTTTCACTCAATCCTCAACCCTAAACTCTAGACTCTCTGTCACCAGCTCGCGTTACGCACTCCGGGGATCACGCCCTGGTCGGCCAGCTTGCGGAAGCAAATGCGGCAGATGCCGAACTTGCGATAGACCGCGCGCGGCCGGCCGCACAGCCGGCAGCGGTTTTCGCGGCGCGTGCTGAACTTCGGCGTACCGTTCGCTTTGGCGATTTTCGATTTACTGGCCAATGGG
>DATFGJ010000686.1:0-6592 GCA_035249585.1 Lacipirellulaceae bacterium | reverse complement strand
TACAACTTGAGTTGCTCGCGCACCGGCACCTTGGCCGTAACCACGGCCCAATGCACACGCTCCTGGCGCTCGTCGCCCTGCAAGGGTACTCCCGCGGGCTGGGTCATCGCGGTTACCGGGCGGCGCTTGGGATGTTCGGGATCAATCGGCATCTCGCCTGCCTCGCCGTATGCACCTCCCGGTCCACGCCCGCGCAGACCGCGACCTTCTCCCTGGCCTTCGTCCGCCATGCGCTCTGCGTCGCGGCGCTGCTTTGCTTCCTCCTGTTCTTGCTTTTCCGCCTCCGCCAGCGCGCGCGCTTGGCGCACGGCATCGTCGATGAACGCGAAAATCCCTGTGCCTCCGACGACATGAACGTCAACCGCATTGAGCAGCACCGGATCCGTGCGGAACACCGCGGGCGTAACTTTGCGCGGATTGAATCCGTCCCTGGACGTCCTATAAGCGTCGGGCGGCACCAAAAACTCCCCATCCGTTTTCTCAATGTTGATCGCCACACGCACCTGTTCTCGGCGAGGGTCGGTTGGGTCGTTCGGCCACTCGGATCTATTGACCGCCTCAGTTGTCTGGCTGGCTTCGCTAGTCAGCTTCGTGGCCTGCCGTTCCTCTTCCAGCCGGGGCAAGCGCAACGACGAATAGATGAACCACAGCGCTAGAAGACCCACCGTGGCCATCGCCACCTTTTCGCCGTGCAGCAGCAGCAAGCCCTTGATACCGCCCAGTCCCTTCAGGTTGGCCTTCATGTTATTGGTCTCCTGTCGTCGCCATCAGAACCCCTCTCCTTTGGGAAAGGGCAGGGTGAGGTTGCCTCGGTCGCCGCTAATTCTCGAATAAATTGAACCGCCAAGTCGCCAAGCACGCCAAGAAAGACGGAAATCAGCTGTGAATTCTTTGGCGTCCTTTGTGTTCTTGGCGGTTTTTTCATTCTCTTCGATGCTCTAAAGCCCGAACACATACTTACAATGTCGACGCCAGCTGAGATTCATCGGAGGTTTTGAGCACGTCGGGGTTCGGCTCATTGAATATGTAAATGATGCCTTGAATGACGACGTCAACAATATTGGGTTGTGCCGGAAACGATTGAATGCCGGCGAGTTCCTGAAACTGGCTTCCGCCGCCACCGCCGCCTTCCAAGCCGCGGCCACCGCCACCGCCGTAAGGTGCGCGACCACCGTAAGGGTTGCCTCCGCCATAACCGCCGCCTCCGCCATAACGGCCGCCACCACCGTAGCCCGACGTTCCGCGCTCGCCGCCGGCGGCTCCCATTTCGCCGGCGTTGATCCGCACTTCTTGCACTTCAACTTGCAGCGGCTGGTTCGCGCACTCGGATATAAGATGTGTGAGCCAGCGCATATCCATCTGAAGAGTCATTCGCACGGGAAGGCGTTTGTATTCCAAGCCGAACTGCGTGAGGTCCAGCGGGCCGGCTGGCGCTGCCAGTTCCGTCGTCATTGAAGGATCCGCGGACACATCCCCACCCGCTCCACCCATTGCGACTGGCTTACCGTCGGCGCCCAAATAGCGGTGGGAAAGTAAAACGGCTCGTT
The DNA here is from genome assembly GCA_035249585.1 of Lacipirellulaceae bacterium. GTDB lineage: Bacteria > Planctomycetota > Planctomycetia > Pirellulales > Lacipirellulaceae > JABDGM01. The sequence goes on along the minus strand of DATFGJ010000686.1, from coordinate 5,045 downwards.
CCTGTTCCGGCGTCATCGGCCCGCCGGTGCCGCTGCCGTAAGCGCCGATGCCGCCGCGTTCTCCTCCCATCGGGCCGAGCCCACTCGGCGGGCCATAGGGGTCTGCTCCTCGTTCTGCCTCTATGCCGGCGCCCTCGCCGCCTCCGCCGTATGGCCCGAGCGTTCCTTCCGCACTCACCGCGGCGGAGGGCAGCATGTAAATCCGGCCCGTTTCACGGCTGGCCTGAGCCGCCATTTGTCCGACGTCGAGAGAATAAATAATGCGCACCGCGGCGTTGGACTGACGCGTTGCGCCTGCCGCTTCGTTCGTGCGGCGGATCACGTTTAACAAGGTCTTGTAGACCCACAAATCTTCCTGGGTCACCCAGACCTGCAGCGACGAGGGCCGCTGCGGAAAAATCAGCTTCTGGCGCACGATGTCTTGATCGAGCCATTCGCAAATGAAGTCTTCCTCAATCTCTTGAGTCTGGCCGGCAATCCCGCCCGGGCCGTAGCCGCCGTCGTAACCTCCGCGCCCACCATAGCCGCCGCGTCCTAGAGCTGCGCCTTCGCCGCCATACCCGCCACCTGTGCCGACGTCGAGCAGCGGCGCCCCGACGATCTTTGGCAGCTCGGGAAAGTAGAGGCGGGCATAGTTCTGATAATCGGTGAGCATCTCCCGCGTCATTTCTTCGCCGAACTTGAGCTTTTGCACGCGATCACGAAAATCCTCGCTCAAGTCGGCCGGCCATTCCAGCACGTGTTCGCGCTGGCGGTCGTAGAGTTTTTTCCAGGTTTCTTCGACACGCTTCGCCTGTTTGTCGATCTCCGCCTTTTGCTTTTCGATGATCGTTTCATTCGGAAGGAAGGGCTTGTTGCGTGCGCTGGACAGTGACGTGAACTCGCTGTCGATGGCCTGCTTGTTCGCGGCAAACTCGGTGCGCAGCATGCCGGAGGCCTTCCACCAGCAAGCGATTCCAATGAGCGCAACAAGACCCGAGAGAACCCAGAAATGATTCCGCTTGAGCCACGCCAGAATCGTCCGTAATTGGTCCATCGCAAATTACTCCTGCGAGTTTTTAGGAGCTGTCGCCGGCTGGGGCGGCGTCGCCCTCGACGGCGGCGGTGTTCGCTGCCTCGCCTTGCTCTTGCTGCTCGCCGTTTTGTTTTTCCAGCCGCTTACCGCGCGGCTGAGGCTGCCAGCAGAACTGGATAATAAAATTGTATCGGCGCAGGTTCCAGACTTTGGGTTCTTCGACTTCGTTTGCCGCCGCACCGGGCCCCAATTCGCCGCGTTCGTACGTCGGAGTCGCCGGCATCCCGCCCACCGCGTTCGGGTCGATGGCTTCCGCGTAATACGCAACCGGTATGATTTGTTCGCTTGTCACCACGACGGGGAACTTGATTCCAAGCTCCGAAATCGGCACGTCGATCAGCTCGCCATTCGGTCCATCGGGCAGCTTGACCGTTCCTGTCTCCAGGTTTTTGAAGAAGGTGTTCAAGATGAACGCATCACCTTCGTCACCGACGTCGATCTTCTCATCGCGCAGCGAATTGTGCAGGTGATAGCCGCGCATTTCGATCACCCAGCCCGGCCCCGTAAGGCCGGTCGTCGCGCTGCCGTCCATGGGTTGGCCAGTTGCGGGATCAATTGCAGCCGTGGCACTGGGGTCCGCCATTGGGTCAGCAGCCGGCGCTTCCGCAGTGGACTCGACAGTCGGCGACGCAGCGTTTTGGTCAGCGTCCGGTGAAGCGGCATTCGGATCGTCGGCCGGCGCCGTGGCGTTTGGATCCGTGGCGGCGCCATCCGTCGACGCCGCGTCGGATGCCGGTGCCCCGGTACCGTCCGCAGCCGGGCCCTCGCCAGGCGCGGTGTCGGTAGCTGTTGCAGCCTCTGCGACGGACTGCTCGTTGGCGACTTCGGCGGCTTCGGCTTCGGCCGAAAGTTCCGCCGAGACCTCTTGGCCGGCTTCTTTCTTCGCGGCCACATATTGCGGCAGAATCGACGTGTACCAAGGCGCTACGTCCTCGAAATACTCGCAGTCGACGGACTCAATATGGAGCTCCGGCCGCTGGGCAACATCCTCGACGGTTTCCTTACGCTCCTCGGCCGGGCGCTCGTCCCTGGGGAGCGCCGAATCAACCGCCTTGATGACCTCCAGCCACAGCAGTCGCCCGTCGACATTGCTCTGCAGGTTCTCGCCGATCTTTTTGATTTCGTCGAACTTGCTCGTTTGCGTCGTAAACGTGCTTTCGAAACCCGACGCAAGTTGCTTCGCGCTGGCGGAGGCGGCAATCGCCGATTTCATCGCCGGGTCTTCCTTGTCCGCCGTCTTCCACGAAGAGTAGTGGCCGAAGTAATTCACCGTCATGCCCACGAGCAAGAGGGCCACGGCGGCGACCGCCCAGGGCTTCTTCGCCTTCACCAGGCGCGTCGTGACGATCTCCTCCGGCAAAAGGTTCGTGCGCAGCTGACCCGCATCGAGCGCCTGAACGCACAGGCCATACGCAACGCCGAACGTAAGCTGATTCTCTTTGAACTGCGGCGAGGCGGTCGCCGTTCCCTGGACCAGGTTGTTGAACGAGTCGATGAGCTTCACTTCCTGGTCGAGGTTCTGCGACAAGAAGCGCTGCAGGCCGGGCAGCTTCATCGGGTTGCCTAGCGCCACCATGTCGCCGAGTTTGGCGGTGCGGTTGTTGCTGGTGAAGAAGCCGATCGAGCGCTGGATTTCCGCCACGAGGTCGCTGAACACCGGCCGCATCGCCTGGAACACCGCCTTGGGGTTTTCGGCCTTCATCGCGTTGCGCTTCAGATGTTCGGCCTTGGCGAACGTGAGCTTGAGCTCCTTGGTGAGCGCCTTCGTGAAGTGGTTGCCGCCGATCGGTATGCTGCGCTGCCACACGCGGTAGCCATTGGTGATGACGAGGTCCGTCGTATCGGTACCCAGTGATATAATGACTGTCGAGGGCGGCGGGCTGGCCGGATCGTATTTGCCGTCTAAATCGAGCCGGTCGAAGCAAATGAAGTTGTAGATCGCCAGCGGGGCGAGTTGGATGATGTCGACCCCAATGCCCGCGTCTTCGAGCGGCTTGAGTGCGCGGGCAACCTGGTCGCGCTTCATTGCAAACAGGCCAACCTCGGTTTCCAGCGCGTAGCCCTCGTCTTCGCTGCCCACCAGCGGCTGGTAATCCCACACCACGTCTTCCAGCGCGAACGGTATCTGCTGCCGCGCTTCGTACTTGACGATGTCCGGGATTTTTTTTCGCTCCACGGGCGGAAGCTTGATGAATCGCGCCAGGCCGCTTTGCCCGGGCACGGCAATCGCCACGCGGTCGCTCGTCACATCGTTGCGCGAGACAAATTGCTCCAGTGCCTCGCGAATCAGCTCGTCGCGATTGGCTTCCGGCTGCGTGAGAATCTTCGGATATTCGATATAATCAAAGGCCTCGACCACGATCCGCTTATCATCCTTGTCGTGCGGTCGGCAGCGCAGCGCCTTGAGGGCGCACTGGCCAATGTCGATGCCCCAAACGGCGTTACTCTTCGCCATGACGAGAACCTCTATCCCTTAACCGCCGGGGCGCTTGCCGGCGGATTGTCTTGCGACGCGCCGATGCCACGACCAGCCACTGGAGAATTCGGCGGCAGCGGGTGCCTCTATTGCTACTGTATGCGCGCAAGGCCTATCGAGCCAGCACGTAGGACAAGCGCCCTGGACTCCCAGCCTGGCTGGCCCAACAACCGATGACGTAAGAGCTTGCGCGGATGAACTACTTGAACATCCGGACGATTTGCCTGCAAGCTTCATTTTACTCGAGGTTTTTAACTTGGATAGCATGCGGGCCAGGAGGCGTTCAACACCCTCTCCCTTTGGGAGAGGGCAGGGTGAGGGAGTGTTTCGATCGGACGATTTCCCTCACCCCGACCCTCTCCCAAAGCGAAAGGGAGTCGCACCGCAGCTTTCGCCTTAACATTGTGTGAGATAGTATGTTAGGAGTATGACGCTCCGCCGCGCTTCGCTACTGCTGCCCTGCCGCCGCTTGGAGGATTTTCCCACGCATCTTACCGGGCAGGCCGCGGCCGACTTGCTTGCCGCCTGGACCGCCTTATGGCACCCGTCGCTCCTCAATGCCACGGGCCGACTGCCGGGGTGGCATCCGGCCGATGAGCCGCCTGATCCTGCGGAGCTAGAAGACGAATTGGTGATTGTTCCGTCAGCGAGCCGGGAGCGACTGGCAAGCGATTGGTGCGAGCGCGTTTCTGTAGCCGGCGCGAACAATCCGCCGCCAGTGGACGCAGTCGCATCCAGACAGGAAACAATTGCCGCGGCGCTCGCCGCCGCATCGATCGCGCCTGATCAGGTGGCTCCCGACGTCGCGGCTGATTTCCTGTCGCTTGGTTTCGCACACCTTCAGGTGGCGCTGCTTACGCGGGCGATGCATTACACGCCTGTTCTCGATGATGAGCAGTTCGCTGGCGCTGTCGTCGCGGCGTCACGTGCGGCAGTGAGTGGCGACCAATCGCTGGCGCGCGAAGAACTGGGCCGCGCGTTCGACCTGTTGGCCGATGCCCGCAATCATGTCTACGCGGTGGATTTTTACGTCGTCGACCTCACGCTCCTGGCGCCGACGACACTCGGCGAGCCGCTGCGCAGCAAGCTCGCGGGGAATGCGCCCACAAGCCTTCTATTAACGCAGGAACTCATCGAGCGCATGGCGCGCGAACATCCGGCCACTTTGGCCGAACTTCGTCGCGCGCTGGAGGCCGGTACGGCATGTGTCGTCGGCGGCAGGGCCGATTCCAATTCCACCGGCTGGGAATCGCCGGAGTCGCTGCTGGCCGAGCTAAAAAACTTCCAAGTAGCCGCCGTGCAGCATTTAGGGCGGGAATGCACATCGTTTGGTCAATTCACATCTGCGTTCTCTTTGCTCATGCCCGAGGTACTTTCCGGAATGGGCTACAAGGCGGCTCTGCACGCCGCGTTCGACGGCGGGCAGCTGCCGCGTGCTCCGCAATCGAAGACGCGCTGGGGCGAGCGGGACGGGCCTTGGGTTGAAGCGCTATC
>DATFGJ010000685.1:0-10451 GCA_035249585.1 Lacipirellulaceae bacterium | reverse complement strand
GAGCCGCTCGGGATGGCCGTGTAACTCGTACAGCCGGCGAACTTTATTGTGGACGTCCAGCACGCCGTCGAGCGGAAAAATCTCATCTCGATCGGTGTTGGCCACGAGCAGCGGCCGCGGCGCCACGAGCGCCGCAACCTGCGCGTAATCCCAGCGATACGTGTTTACCTGATACATGCAGTCGCAGTGGCCTTCAACGCAGCCGCCCACGATGTGGTTCTCAAGACTCGTGATACCGGCCACCGGCACGGCCGCTTTCACGCGGTCGTCGAGCGCGGCCAGCCACCAGCTGTACGCGCCGCCGCCCGATCGCCCCGTGACGCCCAGCCACTCGCCATCGACCTCGGGGCGCGACTGGAGATAATCGAGCGACCGGATGGCGTTCCAGGCCTCGACGCCGGCCGGCGTGTAACCGCGGGCGTTCCACCACCACATGTTCTCACGATACGTGCCGTGGTGAATGCCTTCGATCTCGCCGAGCTGAAGCGTATCGATCACCATGCACACGTAGCCGTGGCGGGCAAACCATGCAGCGTGGTGCTGGTACTTCGTCTTGTTTCCATAGCTGACGCCGTTCTCCTTGGCCGGGCTGTGGCCGCACACATATAGAATGGCCGGGAGCGGCCCGGCACGATTTTTCGGGAGATAGAGATTCGCCGTCACATAAAGTCGCGGGCGCGATTGAAAATACAGCTTCTCGACCACGAATTCCGGATGATCCAGCGTCCCGGTTACAACGGCAGCCAGCGGCGTGCGCTCCGGCAGCGGATCGAGCCCCAACATTTCTTCGAGCTGGCGTCGATACGTTTCCCGCCGCGAGGTCCAATCCTCGAGCGTTTGGATATCCGCCAGGCAGTCTTTGGCTAGCTTTTCCGTTTCGCTCTTGAAGTACGCGTCAATCATGCCTTCGCCCCGCGATTTATCGAATAATGGCTCCATGCTACTAGCCGCCCATGCCATCGATAGAAGAATCGCTCCAGCAATAGCACCGATTCGAGATCGTCTGACGTAATGCATTTGCGCACCTGTTTCTCGAAAGTAGGCGAAGCAGCGGCCACTCATTATACTTGCTGGCGTCGTTCGGCGGTTCCACGCACCAGCATACGAATCGACGCTATGTATCGAGATCATATTTTAGAGACGAGGCATCGCCTTTTCATATCCTCGCGTGGCCGGGTTGTTCGCTGTGCGATTTATGTCGTGGTCATCTTCATTTCGATATTGTCGGGCAATCGATCTGCCGCCCAGGAGGCCGCAGCCCGGTCAACATCGTATGAAGTCGGGTTGTCCAAAGTCGACATTACGCCGGACTATCCCATCCGGCTGAGCGGCTTTTCATTTCGGCAAACGGAATCAGACGGGGTGCGTCAGCGCATTTTTGCGCGTGCGATGGCGGTGCGTGCCGGCGGCAATGAAGCCGCGGTGCTCATCACGATCGACAGCATCGCCGTTCCGCCCGCCCTCCGCGAAGAGGTTGCTCGCCGGCTCCACGCCAAACGCCAAATCAAGAACGAACGACTCGCGTTATGTGCAACGCACACTCACACTGCCCCGTCGTTGAGCGGTATCCTGCCCACGATGTTCGGCGCGCCCGTTCCCGGCGACCAGCAGGAGCGGATCGACCGCTACACGCGCGAGCTTACTGACCGCGTCGAACAGGCGGCACTCGCCGCGCTCAATGACCTTCGCGCAAGCCGGTTGTCGTTCGGCATCGGGAAGGCTCGTTTTGCAATCAATCGCCGAACGCGCGGCGGGCCGGTCGACCATGACATGCCGGTCATAATCGTTACCGGTTCCGATGGCGGCCTGCGAGGCATCTACCTCAACTATGCGTGCCACTGCGTGGTGCTCTCGGATTACAATGTGAGCGGCGATTGGGCCGGCTATGCTGCTGAGGAAATCGAAAAAACCCATCCGGGCGCGGTCGCGCTCGTATCGATTGGCTGCGGCGCGGATTCCAATCCCGAGTCCGGCGTCACCGGCGACAAAGGCGAGGTGGCCCACCAGTATGGCAGCGAGATCGCCGCGGAAGTCGCGCGACTACTGCGCTTCAAGCTTTCCGAAGTCACGGGCCAGATCACATGCACCATGGACACGATTACGCTGCCGCTCCAGCCGCTGCCAACGCGCGACGAGTGGGCCAAGCGCGCTGAGGGCGAGGGCGCCGAGGCCTATTACGCTGGCGTGCAGCTGGCCGCAATCGATCGCGGCCAGAAGCTGCCGACCGAAGTTGCATACCCGACTCAAACCTGGAAATTCGGCGACACGCTGGCCGCTGTGTTCTTGCCCGGCGAGGTCGTCGTCGACTATTCGCTGCGGCTCAAAAAGGAGTTTGACCGCAACCGGCTTTGCATCAACGCTTACGCCAACGATTGCCCCGCCTACATTCCCTCGGAGCGGATTCTCAAAGAAGGCGGCTACGAAGGCGGCGGCGCCATGGTGTACTACGGCCTGCCGGCATCGTTCGCGCCCGGGCTGGAAGACAAGATCGTCTCGGCCGTGGCCGCTCAACTGGGCGATGAATTCAAGCCGCGCGAAAATCGGCCTCAGCCGGGCACGCAAGGCTCGCTGCCGAAAAGCCCGCAAGAATCGGTCGCGTCGATTCGCGTCCGCGACGGGTTGCGAATTGAGCTCGTTGCCTCCGAGCCGATGGTGCGCGACCCCGTGGCCATCGACTTCGGCCCCGACGGCAAAGTCTGGGTAGCCGAGATGATCGATTACGGTTTCAACGTCCGCGAGCAAAATCCGCCGCTGGGCCGGATCACGGTGCTCGAAGATCGCGATGCGGACGGGCAGTTCGAAACGTCGACGCGGTTTTTGGAAAACATCTCCATGCCGATGGGCGTCACCGTCTGGCGAAACGGCGTACTTATCTGCGCAGCTCCAGATATTTTGTACGCCGAGGACACCACGGGCGACGGCAAGGCCGACGTCGTGAAAAAACTCTTCTCCGGCTTCGGCGTCCAGAATGCGCAGGCCCGCGTGAACGGGTTCGCCCACGGCTTGGACGGCTGGCTCTACGCCGCGTGCACGTTCGGCGGCGAAATTGAAAACCATGTGCGCGGCACTCACGAACCCGTTCCCGATGGCGACTTCCGCATGCTGCCCGATCACGGCGTTGTGGAGCCCGAGACCGGCCGCACGCAGCAAAGCCGTGTGCGCGACGATTGGGGTAACTGGTTCGGCTGCAACAACACCGTGCTGTGCTTCCACTATCCGCTGGGCAGCCGGTATCTGAAGCACAATCCGCACGTCGTGCCGCCCAGCATGGAGGTTACGGTAGCCAGCGAAGCGGCCACACAACTGTTCTCCCGTGGCGACCTGGTAATGTTCGAGCTATCGGGGCCCGTCGGAAGGCCGACCTCCGTCTGCGGGATCGGCTTTTATCGCGATGAGCTGCTTGGGCCGGAGTTCAACAACAACCTGTTCGTGTGCGAGCCGGTGCACCAACTGGTGCATCGAATGGTGCTCCATCCCAAGGGCGCAACTTTCGTCGGCGAGCGCGCACCCGACGAAGCCGATTCGGAATTTCTTACGTCGACGGACAACTGGTTCCGTCCGGTGCAGGCTCGCACGGGCCCCGACGGCGCGCTGTGGATCGTCGACATGTACCGCTATGTGATTGAGTATTCGCATTGGATTCCGCCGGCGGTCGTCGACACGCTCGACCTGCGTGCCGGCAATGAACTGGGCCGGATTTACCGCGTGCTGCCGCGCGATGCGCCGTTGCGGGCGCTGCCTCACCTTGACCAACTTGATACGGCGCAGCTGGCGGCAGCGATGGACACGCCGAACGGCACGGTGCGCGACCTCGTGCAACAAATGCTCGTGTGGCGCAGCGACACGGCGGCCGCCCGGCCGCTCACACATTTGGCCGCACACGCCGAGCGCCCCGCCGTGCGGCTCCAGGCGCTCGCCACGCTCGAGTTGCTCGGCAAGCTGCCGAATGAACTGCGCGTCGCGGCGCTGGCCGATTCGCATTCGGGCGTGCGGCGCAATGCGGTGCGACTCTCCGAGTCGCACCTAAATTCGTCGCCCCAGATTGCAGAAGCCGTACTCCGCCTGGCTGACGAATCCGACGCGGCCGTCGCATTGCAATTAGCCGCGTCCCTGGGCGCGCTGGCCGATCGGGCCGCGAAAACCACCGCTTTAGCGAAGCTCTCGCGCCAGCATTCCAACGACGAATACATCATCACCGCTATACTCACGTCAACCAATGGAGAAGAGTTGGGCGAGCTGATTCGGCGCATCGACGCCGAATTCCGGAATGAAACGCCAGCCGCTTTGCTGGTTCAGCTTGCAGAACTCGCCGGCACGTCCGGCGACGGTGCGGCCGTACAGGCGGCCATCGATGGCGCAGCGGCGGCGGCCCGTGCGAATCGCCCGCACCGATTCTCCGCGCTGGCTGCGCTCTTGTCAGGCTTTGGGCGAAGCCCGACGACAGTTAATAAACGGCTAACACCACAGGCAAGCCGGCGGCTCAACGAACTCATTGAAAGCGCGCTCGGCGTCGCGATCGATAGCGCCGCTGATCTGGCGTCGCGCCTGGAAGCGATCAATGTCATCGGCCGAAATCCGCTGGCGACCGCGCAGCATGCTCGCGCGCTGAGTCGTTTGTTCAGCGCTGAACATGAAAGCGCACTGCAAGTGGCGGCGATCGACGCGCTGGCCATGCAATCTCACGACGAAGTGGCCGAGGAAATTTTGAGTGCCTGGCCCAGCTTTACGCCGAGCCTGCGCGCGAGTGCCGTGGAAGCGCTCTTGGGTCGCAAGCGATGGGCTCATGCGCTCGTCATGGCAATCGAGAACGAAGCGATTCCCGCTTCGCAGCTCAACACCGCGCAGCGAGCGCGCCTCGCGGCGTATCCCGACGCGGAAATTCGCCAGCTGGCAGAGAGGCACTTTTCGCAGACGGCAACCGGCGAGCGGGCAGCCGTTCTCGCCCGCTACGAGAAATCGAAAACCGGCGGCGACGCGTCGCGCGGCAAAGCCCTGTACCAAAAACTTTGCGCCAACTGCCATGAGTTTCGGGGCGCGGGAAGCCGGGTGGGCCCGGCTCTTGATGCATCCGAATTCCGCGCGCCCGAAACCATGCTTCGCGAGATTCTCGATCCCAATCGGGCAATCGACGGCCGCTATGCCGAATACGTGGCAATCACTACGAGTGGCCGCGTGAAAAATGGCATTCTCGTGGAAGAAAGTGGCAACACGGTCACATTGCGCGGTCAGCAAGGCGAAGAGACGCGCCTGTTGCGCAGCGAACTGGAGTCGCTCACGTCGACCGGCAAGTCGCTCATGCCGGAAGGTTTTGAAAATGACATCCCGCCAGCCGACATGGCGGACTTGCTTGATTACCTTTGCAGCCCGCTGTAGCCGGCCTCGGCGAGGCCGGCCAGTGTCCATGCGACTAACGTTCACTATCTGCTGTTTCCTCGCCGCAACCGCAAACGTCGCATCCGCCCAGCCGCAACGGCCTAATTTCCTCGTAATCGTCGCCGACGACCTCGGCTTTTCCGATCTCGGCTGCTATGGCAGCGAGATCGCCACGCCAAACTTGGATTCGCTCGCCGCGGGCGGCCTGCGCTACTCGCAGTTCTACAACACGGCTCGCTGCTGGCCGACGCGTGCTGCGCTCCTGACCAGCTATTACGCGCAACAAGTCGGCTTCGACGCGCTGCCGGGCCAAGGCGGCGGCGCCAGCCGGCGCCGGCCGCCGTGGGCGCCCCTGTTGCCGCAGTACCTGCGGCCGCTCGGATATCGTTCCTACCATTCAGGCAAGTGGCACCTCGACGGCGGCCCGATTGAAGGCGGATTCGACCGCTCCTATTCGCTCAACGACCACGACCGCTATTTTGCGCCGCAAAAGCACACGCTCGACGATCGGCCGCTGCCGCCGGTCGGGCCCGGCAGCGAGTACTATGCCACGTCCGCTGTCGCGGACCGCGCCATCGAATTCTTGAACGAACACGCCGCACGACACGGCCAAGCGCCGTTCTTCGCCTACGTCGCCTTCACGGCGCCCCATTTTCCGCTGCACGCGCGGCGGGATGATATCGGGACAATTAAAGACCGATATCAAGTCGGCTGGGATGCCATTCGCGCGGCCCGCTGGCGGAAGATGCGGCCGCTCCTGAAAATTCCCGGTGAGCTTTCGGCGCTGGAACCCCAGATCGGCCCACCCTATCGATTCGCCCGCGCTCAGAGGGAGCTGGGTCCGAACGAAGTGTGGCGCGAAACTCCGTGGGATCAACTGAGCGACGCTCAGCGCAAGTTCCAGGCGACGAAGATGTCGATCCACGCCGCCATGGTCGAGCGCATGGACCGCGAAATTGGCCGGCTGATCGAGCAGCTGCGCGACATGGACGCGCTCGAGAACACGGTCGTCTTCTTTCTTTCCGATAATGGTGCAAGCGCCGAGATCATGATCCGCGGCGATCGCCACGACCCGGCGGCGCCGCCCGGCTCGGCCGACACGTTTCTGTGCCTCGGACCGGGATGGTCGCGCGCCGCCAACACGCCGTTTCGCCGACACAAAACCTGGGTTCACGAAGGCGGCATCGCTACGCCGCTCGTGGTGCATTGGCCAGCCGGAATTTCGGCGCCTGGAGGAGTTCGCGATACGGCCGTCGGCCACGTAATTGACATAGCACCGACAATCGTCGAGCTGGCTGGTGGCACCTGGTCCAACGATCACAACGGCATGCCGCGCCCGCCCTCCCCCGGTCGCAGCCTCGCTCGAACATTTCAGCGAAACGTCCCTATCGAGCGCGAGTCACTCTGGTGGCTGCACGAAGGCAACCGCGCGATCCGCGCCGGCGATTGGAAACTCGTCGCCGCCCGCGATGGGCCGTGGGAACTCTACAACCTCGCCACCGACCGCGCCGAAATCCATAACCTGGCGTCCAAGCAGCCTGAGCGCGCTAAAGCGCTGGAGCAACACTGGCTTGAGACGACCAAGCATTTTCAAGATCTTGCAGCGCGGCAAACGGCCCCAGCGGAGTGAACCCGCTAAACTAGACATGCATGGGCATGGAGAAAACAGCAGCTAATTCACACCGTCGTGATGCTTCGCCGGGCCAGGATTTCGCCGCCGGCCAGCCATGTCACCAGGCCCACGCCGATCAGCACAGTAACGTCGCGCAGCGGAAAACCGCCGTGCTGCAAGGTTTGAGCCGGGCGGTAATACTCCAGGATTCCGAGAAACGCAATCTGCCTAGCCGGCTCCCAGAAGTTGGCGATGAAGTTCAACAGGAACGACGCCAAAAGAATGGCAAAAACAACGCCGACCGCCCGGCCGCGATGGTCGCTCAGCGCCGAGACGAAAAGCGCGATCCCGCCCACCGCGACATAAACGGCGTATAGATTGGCCATGACAAGCAGGATGCGCGGCAGCTCGGGGCGAAGCTCGTCCGGCATCCGCGGCGCCGCGATGAGGTGCCCGGCGAGCCCCATCACGAGCACCAGCACGCCCGATACGAGCCAGACGATCGTTTCACAGGCATACACAGCGCGGCGCGAAACGGGCAGGCTCAACAAGACATCGATCGTGCCGCGGTCGATCTCCGCGGCCGGAACGCGCGTGCACAGCGTCACGGCGTGCGCCCACACAAGCGCCAAAACGACCGGATGAACGTATAGAAACGCCTGCATTGAGCGGGCCGATATCTCGGCGCCCAAGGTGTTGCCCAGCAAGATGGTGAGAAACGTTTTGGCGAACGGCAATCGGTGAAGCACTTCGCCGAGCGCCTCATGAATTTGCGGCAGGATGTACGTGAGGATCATCTTCACGACCAACAGGCCCAGACCGTAGAGCAGGGTGGGCAGCCAGATTTCGTACAACGTCTTAGTCAATAGGCCGCGCATTAAACTTCATCAAGCGACACGTCGTAGAACTTGCGAAACAATGTTTCCAAATCGGGCGGGCTGATGGTCACGTCCGTCAACGGCTGCTGGGCCGCCCAGCGCACCAGCGGCGCCGCCGGCCCTTCGAGCTCACAATGAACCCGGTGGCCCTCCCGGTGTCGGACGTGAAGGAATTCAGGCATCGCAGCACCCGTAGCGGCCGCTTCATCGGCAAACACCAGCTCCACGGTGCGCCGGGCGCGGCTGCGAAGCGCTTGCAGTGTTTCGTCGGCAATCACCCGGCCCTGGCGAACGACCGCCACCCGGTCGCACAGCGTTTCCACTTCGCGCAGCGTGTGGCTGGAGAAAAAGACCGTGTGGCCGGCGGATGCCAGCTCGCGCAGATAACTGGCCAAGATGCCCTGCATCACCGGGTCGAGACCGGAGGTCGGTTCATCCAGCACCAGCAATCGCGGCTTGTGCGCCAGCGCCATGATGAGCCCGAGCTTCTGACGCGTGCCTCGCGACATGCGGCGGACTCGCAGGTCCGTCTCGAGTTGAAAGCGCTTGGCAAGTTCGGCGCCTGCGGCGCGCAAATCCAGCCCGCGCACCCGGCCCACGATCCGCAGCGCTCGCTGTGCTGTGAGCCACGGGTATAGCCGCAGGTCGCCCGGCAGGTAACCGACATCGCGCTTGATCCGCGCGCTATCGCGCCAGCAATCGAGCCCGAAGATCGTGGCTCGTCCATGACTCGGGCGAAGAAAGCCGAGTAGCAAACGGATGGCGGTCGTCTTGCCGGCGCCGTTGGCGCCGAGAAAGCCAAAGATTTCACCTTCGCCAACGTGCAAGTCTGCCGCGTCGAGCCCCATGCGGCGGCCATAACGCTTCGACAGCTGCTGCGTAGCGATGATGCTCATGGCGTCGTGCCAATGGGTCACGGCTCAAGGCGCTTGCCCGACTCGGGCATGTCGCCACCAATTGCTGCGGGATTGCGGCGCGAAGCCGCTTTTTGCCAATCGTCACTCGGAAACGTCATCGGCGGTGATTGGCGCTTGTCCTGGCCCGCGCACGCGCAACACGCGCACTTCGTCGGCAACAATGGTATAGAGCAAACGGTACGGTCGACCACGGCGTGTCTTGAACAAACTCTGCCGAATTGCGATTCCTAACGCATCACTTTCTGGCGCTAATCCATGGCGATCTGGGTTGCGACGCAGCGCCAATAGTGCGTCGCTATAAACCCACGCCCATTGAGTCGCCCCTTGCTCGGATCGTTCCGTAATCCAGTCCAAGATGCCCTGTGCGTCCACCTTCGCACGATGCAGGACGACAACGCTGAACTTCATACATTAGCTGTCCAAATTGCGGCGAGTCCTGAACTCGGCAAGGTATTCTTCTACCGGAGTACCCCTATCGCCCGCCTCCATATCGGCTAGTGCCTCGCGGATGGCCTCAACATCCGCCTGATACTCTTCGGGCGAACGGTTCTCCAATCGCCACAGCTCGAGTGCTTCTTCCGGTGACAAGGAAGTATGCCCAATGCTGAGCTGTTCGCCAATAAATTGATGGAAACTTTGCAGCTCGTAATTGGCGTCGGTTGACATTTCACTTCTCCTCATGCGGTCCTAATCATTGTACCACAGCCAGTCGCATGGCGTATCCATCGATGCCCGTTGCCACGCGCTCCGGTCCGCGTCACAATGCATTTGCAAGCTTCTAGCTGTTTGCTCTCCGCTCCTGCTGCCCGCTCCACGCCATGGCCCGCATCACCGTTCCTGAATTCACCGGCTTCAAAGCCGCCGGCCGCAAGATCTCGATGATTACCGCGTACGACTACGCGTTTGCGCGGCTCGTCGATTCGGGCGGCGTCGAGGGCATCCTCGTCGGCGACAGCATGTCGATGGTCGTGCAAGGCCACGACAGCACACTGCCCGTGACGCTCGATGAGATGATCTATCACGCAGAAATGGTCGGCCGCGCGGTCGAGCATGCGCTTGTGGTCGTCGACATGCCCTTCCCAAGCTTCCACCTCGGCAAGTACAAGGCGATCGAAAACGCCGGCCGCATCCTCAAGGAATCGCGCTGCCAGGCGGTGAAGCTCGAAGGCGGCGTCGAGCAGGCCGAGACGATCGAAGCGCTCGTCTCGGCCGGCATCCCCGTGATGGCCCACTGCGGCCTGCGGCCGCAAAGCGTCCACCAGCTCGGCGGCTACCGCGTGCAGCGCGACGAGCGCGAGCTTTTGGCTGACGCCAAGGCGGCCGAGCGCGCCGGGGCCTTCGCCATCGTCCTGGAATGCATCCCGCGCAGCATCGCCAAGAAAATCTCCCAGGAGATCGTGATCCCCACGATCGGCATCGGCGCCGGCCCCGATTGCGACGGCCAGGTGCTCGTGCTGCACGACCTGTTGGGAATAACCAGCGGCTACGTGCCGAAGTTTGTAAAGGCGTTCGCCGACCTCAAGGGCGAAATTAAACGCGCCATCACCGAATACCGCGACGAAGTGCGCGACGGCACCTTTCCCGCAAAAGAGCATGGCTACGACTGAAGCTTAAGATCGAGCGGGCGGCACCATGAGTTCATTCGCTGACTCGCCACCGCTGTTGCCGTCG
>DATFGJ010000684.1:0-4218 GCA_035249585.1 Lacipirellulaceae bacterium | reverse complement strand
CCAGGAACAGCCGCCGCAGCAAGCCGGGGCGTCCGCGCCCTCGCCTGGTCGGTTCGACCTAAGTCGACTGGTGCAGCAGCATCAGGCGGCAGTTTGGCGCTACGTGCGCTTTTTGGGCGCCGAGCGGGCTGAAGCCGATGACATCACGCAGGAAACGTTCCTGGCGATTGCCCGGGCCGCCTTCGTCGAGCGCGACGAGCGGCAAACGGCCGGCTACTTGCGCGTGGTGGCCCGCAACCAGCTGCTGGCACTGCGCCGCAAGCAGCGTCGCGAGGTCGGCACGGTAGAGCTGGAAGCGGCCGAAAGCGTTTGGGCCGCCGCGGCCGGGCCAGACGGCAGCCTCGCCGCATACCTCGACGCGCTGCGCGAGTGCGTTGCCGGCCTGGAAGGCCGGTCGCGGCAAGCGATCGACTTGCACTACCGCGACGGGGCAAGCCGCGAGGCAATTTCAGCGGCCCTCGACATGAAACCGGACGGCGTGAAAACTCTGCTGCGCCGCACACGCGAAGTCCTGCGCGAATGCATCGAACGAAGACTAAATAGCACAATAACTTGAGAGCGTCGGCCGCAAGGCCGAATCCACCCCCATGAACGCACACAACGAAAACCAAGACCTGGCAAACCTCGACGATGGGCACGACCGGCTCATCGACGTCGCCCTGCGCGAAGTGGTGGGCAATGAAACGCCCACGGACCTCTCCTCCCGGATTCTGGCCGCGAACCTGAACCCTGCCGCGACCACTGTAGCCGCCCCAAACCCAGCGGCAGCACCTCAGCCCAGAACGCGCCGGCGCGCGTTCTGGGCTACTCTCGCCGTCGCCGCGATGCTGCTGGTTGGTGCAACGCTTCTGCTGCAGCCGGGCTTTCAAGCTGTTCACGAGAGTGCAAAAAAGAGTGGAAGAGCGGACAGGCTAGGCTCGGCGTCGGAAAACGCTCGTACAATCGTAGCAAACAACCGTGCAATTTCGTCGGAGTTCTCCTCCCTGCCATCGAACGAGAGCGATGCAAAAGAAGCCAGCGCCGACTCGTCAACGCTCTCTCACTACTTTTTTTCGGATGAAGACGCCGACGACTTGGTTATGACTTATTCGAGCGAGACATACGCGCAAGATGCCGGCGCCTATGGCGGCGGCCTTTCTGGTCGAACGGCCGCTCCGGTTGCCGACGGCAAGGAATGGGTGGAAATGTCAGACACGGGACTTGGCTATGTACCGCTGGCGGAATCCCGCACTGAGCAATTCGCGCGCGGTGAAGCCGACGTACGTACGCCTGTCGGATTCAAGGTCGAAGCGGGCCCCGGCACGGAAGTACAGCGTTACCTGGTACAGACTCACCCGCAGCAAAACATCGGGCTTCGCGGTCTGATTAACGACGCCCAAGTGCCAACGGGAGGTTATGGCGGCGGCGCACTCACTCCCGAAGGCACCGGTCCCGGCCTCTCGGGCGACCAGTACACGCGCATCTTCGAGAACCCGTTCATCAAGGCCGAAGGCGGCAACGCGGTCTCGACGTTTTCGATCGACGTCGACACGGCCTCCTATGCCAACGTGCGGCAGTTCCTCATGGAAATGAACACGCTGCCGCCGCCGGATGCCGTGCGGATCGAAGAGCTGGTGAATTACTTCGATTATGACTACGCCGGCCCACCCACGGATTCGGTCGACGCCGCCGATAGCTCGGCAGCCCCCGGCTCCGCCGGGGGTTCCAGCACCACTGACACCGACGACGCCGAACTGGCCCCGTTCGCTGCCCACGTCGAGGTTGCCGGCTGCCCCTGGGCAGCCGACCATCGCCTCGTGCGGATCGGCATCAAAGGTCGCGAGATGGACCGCAGTAAGCGACCGCAGTCGAATCTCGTCTTCCTTGTGGATGTTTCCGGCTCGATGAACGAGCCGAACAAGCTCCCGCTGGTCGTTTACGGCCTCCAGCAACTCACGCGCGAGTTAGGCGAGAATGACCGCGTTGCCATCGTGGTCTACGCCAGCAGCGAGGGCCTGGCGCTGCCCAGTACGCCCGGCAGCGATCAGGCGACTATTCTCGCGGCGCTGGGCCGGTTGCAAGCTGGCGGCTCCACCGCCGGCGGGGCCGGCATCCAGCTTGCTTACCAGATCGCCGAGGACAACTTCATCGAGGGCGGCACCAATCGCGTCATCCTCTGCACCGACGGCGACTTCAACGTCGGCGTCACGAGCACGGCGGAGCTCGAACGGCTCTGCGAGCAAAAAGCCAAAGACACGCGCGTGTTCCTTTCGGTGCTTGGCTTCGGCCGCGGCAATCTCAACGATGCGATGATGGAAGCCATCTCCAACCGCGGCAACGGCAACTATCACTATGTCGACAACCGCACGGAAGCCCGCCGCGTGCTGGTCGAGGAAATGACCGGCACGCTGGTCACGATTGCCAAGGACGTGAAGATTCAGGTCGAGTTCAATCCGCGTGAGGTGGCCGGCTACCGGCTCATCGGTTATGAGAACCGCATGCTTCGCACGGAAGACTTCAACGACGACACGAAGGATGCGGGCGAAATCGGCGCGGGCCACACCGTCACCGCGCTTTACGAAATCGTGCCGGCCGGCAAATCGGTCGAGGTGCCGCCGGTCGACGACCTCAAGTATCAGCAGCCGATTAACGACGTTAGCGCAACTACGAGCACAACTGCGGCTGACGGCGATGCCAAATCCGACGTGGCCGGCGAGCTATTGACGCTCAAAATGCGCTACAAGCAGCCGGAGGGCGATACGAGCCGCAAACTGGACTGGGCCATCACCGACGATGGCAAAGCGTTTGGGCAGGCCAGCACCGATTTCCAGTTCGCCGCTGCCGTCGCCGGCTTCGGACTCTTGCTGCGCGACTCGCAGTACAAAGGCAATCTAACTTACGCGGCCGCTCTGGAGCTGGCCCAGGCAGGCCTGGGCAGCGATGAGCATGGCTATCGGGCCGAATTCGTGGAAATGATTCGTCGCGCCAAAACTCTTCGTAGGCAATGAAGCGCACGTCAGGCGCCGCCAACATAAAAGCCGGACCGCTTAGCGGCCCGGCTTTTTGAGTATCTAATTTCGAAACCGCATGCAATCTAGCGGCTTCGGCGCGCGAATCCCAAACCAAGGACGCTCAGCCCAACGAGCACGAACGTGGCCGGTTCGGGAATCTCAGGTTCGCCACCCGGTTCGGTACGAACATTCGTTTTAATGGTGACGCCGCCGAAATCCTTTTTGCCAATTGTGGCCGTCGTTCCCTGCTCCGATACGGCGACCAGCGTGTTGTCCATGTCGATTGAGATCTTCGTCGCACCACCTTCGGGATCAACCGGCCCGGGCGGGATCATGAAACCGTTGGCGATTAAGATCGCGTCGATGTCTAAAGTAACACTGCCGGACCATTGCGTGTTGAAAATTGGTCCGCCGCCTCCGTCCGTTCCCAAAAAGTATGTTCCGCCGGACGGATTGAACGTAAGCGCGAACGGAACCGAAATGTGGTTGATTCCCATGAAGTCGACTTCGTGAATGTCGAGCACGCCACTGGCAAACACGGCCGACGCAGTGTTCATCGAACCGGGCGTCACGTTGCCGGCGAGCGTCGTGTCACCAGCTTCGTTCAGTGTGATTTTGCTGATCCGGCTACCGGACTTTGCGGTGACCATGAAGACCAAGTTGGAATCCGTGATATCACTGTCGACATCGGCGCTCGTTGCGTCGAAACCAGTCGGATTGAAATCGATGGAGTCGCCGGTGACTGTCGGCGCGCCGAACAAAGGCAATGGCTCGTCCGCGCCAGAGTCTTCCGTCACGTTGACATACGTGACGTGGTCGCCCATATGGCTGCCGTAGTTGATCTGCGCAGAAAGCACAGGCCCGCTAAGCACGGAAACGAAGAGAATGGCTCCAGCCACAACGGCGAGCCGGGTTGAAACACGTGATGCGACTACCAGAGAAACAATGCGCGCAACGCGTCGTGACGAATCAATGATTCCAGACATCATTAGCTCGCTCCTAGCCTTCTATGTATGTCGACACTGCCCCAAAATGACCAACTAGGCCGACAATAACGCTTCAAAAGTTGATAGATATCGGCGCGGGGTCTTACAGCCCCCACGACCTCCACAAATGCTAAAGATACACACTCCGACTGGGTTTGCAAGAGAATTGAAAATGATTTTTCGAAATTCTTGGTTACATCGCAAAACATCAGTTTTCCCGGCCGATATTGATGCAGGCCGGA
>DATFGJ010000683.1:0-3772 GCA_035249585.1 Lacipirellulaceae bacterium | reverse complement strand
CACCGACACGGCAAATGAATCGCCCGTCTTGGTACGCACATTGAGCGTCCATTTGGCCAGCTCCACACCGAAGTAGCCGCCCACGAGCCCGCACATGATCGTCTTGCCGTTGGAGAACCAGGCGGTGCCGCTCACAAAGCCTTCCCAATCAGAAAGCACAAACGGCAACTTCGCTCCGATCATCGCGCCGCAAAACGCGCCGAGGCCAATAAAGAACTTTTCGCGCGGCGCCAGCGGCAGACGCGCCTGGGTCCAGCGGGCGACGATGATCCCGACGAGAATCGCCGACATCATGATCAGTGCGTAAATCGGATCGACCATGTTAGGGATCTCACGCAAAGGCGCGAATGCGCAAAGGAACAGCGTTGGAATAAGGAACCACGAAGTACACGAAGGACACAAAGTGCAAATAATTGATAAATCGGCGACGCTACACTTTGGTGCTGTCCGCGTCTGGTATCTTTGTGTTCTTGGTGCTCTTTGTGATTCGATTTTTGAATGCGTCCTTCGCGCCTTGGCGCCGCTCGGCTGCGCTCGCCGCAGGCCTTTGCGTGAGCTTTCTCTTCTCGAGCGCCGGCAGCGGCACAAGTCCGTCACGGTACAACAAGTTGTAGGCCGAGAAGGGAACGATGTGCCCGCTGGGGAGCACGAAGTGCACGCAATCCTTCATCGCCTGCCGCACATCGAAGTTGTATGCATCCATGAACGACGTGGTGGTGATGCGAAACACGTCCGCCGGCGAGACATCCTCGGCCAGCACGCGGCGGAAGAATTCCTCCGCGATGGATTCCAAACTATTTCCGCGCACTCCGGCTTCTTCGTCTGCCACGGGCTTGCCGTTTAGCTGCGATAGCTCCACCAACCCATTGTGGCCCTCTCCGCACCCGCCCGGCCCGCAGCATTGCCGTGAGATTACTTTCGCAACCAGCTCGCGCGCCCTCGCGCGGGTGAACGTGATCGCCCCGGAAAGCAAGTCGAGGTGCTGCGACACGTCGATGAATCGCGCCAGCGGCACGACCGCTCCGCCCGCGCGGTAGGCATAAGCCAGCGTGTGGGCGTTTGGATGGGCGCACGGCAGCGGCGTGAAATCGCTTTCGCGCCAAACTTCCGGACACTGCTGGGCCAGGCCGCGAATCACATCCGGAAATGTGATTCGACGCTCCAGCTCGTCCGGCAGCACAGTCCGGCCGACGTAGGCAGCCGGCTGAAAGCTGACGCCCGTGATCCAGGGCCTGTCTTGTGCGAACCGCACGATTGTGCCGATCTCATTTTCGTTCACGCCGGCTTGCAGCGTGCATACGAGGATGGTGCGCATTTTGGCGGAGCCTAGCGCTTCGATTGCTCGTAGCTTCATCTCCACAAGGGATTCGCCGCGAAGGCTGCGGTAAGCGGCATCGTTAAAGCTGTCGAACTGCAAATAGATTTCGGCGCGGTGGCGCCACTCGGCAACCGCTTCCAGGAAGGCCGGATCGCGCGCCAACCGCACGCCGTTGGTGTTGATCATTACGATGTCGATCGGCTGATTGCAGGCGTACTTGAAGATTTCCAGGAACTCCGGGTGGATCGTGGGCTCGCCGCCCGAAAGCTGCAGCACCTCGGGCCTA
Source organism: Lacipirellulaceae bacterium (assembly GCA_035249585.1). GTDB lineage: Bacteria > Planctomycetota > Planctomycetia > Pirellulales > Lacipirellulaceae > JABDGM01. The sequence continues at coordinate 2,168 of DATFGJ010000683.1, read as the reverse complement.
CCCTCGGCCGCGACCAGATGATCGATCGCCCGGCAGCAGTCATCGTACGACAAGTGCATGCCGCCCGGCGCGCTGGCCGCATAGCACATCGGGCATTCGAGGTTGCATGAGGACGTAATCTCCAGCACGCCCAGGCACGTGTGCTGCTCGTGCTCGGTGCACAGGCCGCAATCGAACGGGCAGCCGCGCGCTGGCTCGACCGCCATCCACTGCGGCTGTTTGCCGGGCGTGGCATACTCACGCCGGTCAAACCATTTCGCATCGCTGCACACGAAGTCCTCGCGCGCGCCGTGGACTGCGCAACGTTTGCGAAAATAAACCCGACCGCCGCGCTCGATGATCTTCGCCGGCACGAGGCCGACGCCCGGTGCTCTACCGAGTGCTACGGACTGGTCGATTAAGCGATCAGTCGGCCCTCGGCCAATCCGCAGACGCGCATCATGCAAGCACTCGGGGCAGAAGCTCTGCGTCATGCCCAAGAATGTGTAATCACGGAAGTTCATGGGCCATCCTTAGGGCTTTACTCGTCTCCGGCATCGCGTCGCCAGCGGCGGTCAAGCAGTTTGACGATCCATAGCATTGCAGGAATTGCAATCGCCCCAGCGACGACGGCAGCGGCGATCCAACCGATCGGTGCCGCTTCATCCGATCCTAAACCCTCCCAAGTAAACACGCACACGAAGCAAGCCGCAACGAGCGCGGCACACCCTGCGACACATGTCAGGGCAAGCAACGAAATCGTCGTGGCGACGGACGAAATGAACAATTGCAACCTTTCGGGGCGAGTTACGGCAAAGCCGTGCGCCGCCCGCCGCCTTGCCACCGCGGCGGTCCGCAGCCAGGCCACGAGCATAATGATCCCGAAGGGAATGCCGATTCCCGGCGCAATGGTCGACACGCCCAGCACAACGCACAGCAGCGTCACGAACATCATCAGCGACGCCAGCGAGAATCCGCCTGCGGTTTCGACCCTATCGACGGACGAGGTCGCCTTCGTCGCGTGCGTCTCGACCGCGGCACCGCATAACCAGCACCGCGCCGCGTCCGCGCGCATGACAGCGCCGCACCGCGCGCAGTTCAGTTCGCCGATGCCTGATTCATGTCGCTGTGTGGCGTTCATCTCGCTTCAAATGGCCGCAGTGTCACGACTTGGTTTTCACATACCGGGCAACGAAAAAAATAAAAGGAATCCGCCGACGACGGCGGGAACGATGACTGCCAGGGCAACAAGCTTCTCGCCATGGGTTAACCGCCTGGCCGGAAACGGCAGCCCGATGCGCGTCATTGCCATGTAGGCCAATACAGAGGCCACAATGCCGCCAGTTCCAAAGCCGACGACGAAGCCGGTGCCCAGTCCGGCGTACTGCCCGCGTTCCCATAGCTGGCCGATCCATGCACCGAGGAAGAAGCTGGGCCAACAGGTTGCGTAGCAGCAAACGCCGGCAGCCACTCCAAACACGGCCGTGAACGCTACCGAACTTGCGAACAGCGAGATTTTGGCGGAGAGCTTGCCAATTGAATCCGGAGACGGATGGTGTCGGGCGATTATTGCAGTTCGCGCAAGCGCTGGTGCGGCGATGATCGCGGCCGCCAAACCAAGTCCCGGCGCTATGGCGGCGAACCCGCAAACGATCGAGACGATCGTCACTACCAGCAGCATGGTTGCCAGCGAAAAGCCGCGGTGCGAAGCGGGAAGATCGGCGGTTGACGGCGCAACCGACTCAGCGGCTTCATTCGAGGGCGATTCCGAATTCATTGACGACAGCGCCCAATCCGTTCTAACCTCGTTCGGCAAGTTCTATCGCCAACCGCCGTACGCGACGGACGATCTGGCCAAGCATCACGCCGGCCAGAACAATTGCCAACAGCGTGATCGCCTGGTGATACCGCGGCACGCGCAGCTCGTCTGCCGTTTCGCCGACCAGCCTGGTGATGCCCAAGCGTTCGGGCCACTTCGCCGCGCCGAGCACGGCCAGATAAGCCACTGCCGAGCCAGCGGTCGAAAACCACACCAGCGGGAGACTCAATCGCAGTGCGGCCACGATAAGAATCAAGAAATAGCCGACGACGAGCGGACTGCGCGCCGCTCCACCCAGGCAAATAATACTTGTCAAAAGCACGATGTCGCAGGCCGTGGAGAAATAGGGCAGCCAGCGCGGAAAAATCCG
>DATFGJ010000682.1:0-4865 GCA_035249585.1 Lacipirellulaceae bacterium | reverse complement strand
AACACCATCGTCGGCACGGGCTCGCGCAACAACACCTTAGAAGCGTTCGTCGCCGTGCTGAACATAGTCCCCGAGCCGTCCGGCGACTTCAACCACGACGGCATCGTCGACGCCGCCGACTACGTCGTGTGGCGCAAAGGGCTGGGAACGAGCTACGATCAAGATGATTACGGAGTGTGGCGTGAAAACTTCGGATCCTCGCTCGGTCCCGGCAGCGGCGTAGCGCTACCCTCCACCGAACCGCTGTCGGCTGCCGTGCCCGAGCCCGCCGCAATTGCCCTGCTTCTCATTGCCGCAGCGCTCCGGCCGCTCCGCGCGCGCATCAATCCGCGATGAGCGTTTTGCGGAATGCCCGCGGGGTGGTGCCGAAGGATTTGCGGAAGGCCACGCCGAAGCGCGTGGCGTTCGAGAAGCCGCAGGCCAGCGCGATCTCGGTGATCGACAGCTCGCGGCGGCCAAGGAGCTGGCGGCCGCGTTCCAGGCGGACGCGGCGGATTTCTTCCGCCGGTGAGCGGCCGAGGTACGAGCGGAATTGGATTTCCAGGCTGCGACGCGAAATTGGCACCTCGCGCAAGATGTCTTCAACGACCATGCCATGGTGTGCATGAGTGCGAATATAGCGCAGCGCGCGCACCACCGAGGGGTCGTCGATCGCCAGCACGTCCGTCGATTGGCGGCTCACGACACCGTGCGGCGCGATGAGCACGGGTTCCTTAGGCGGGTCATCGCCCGCCATCATGCGGTGTAGCATGGCTGCCGCCTCGTGGCCCAACCGTTCGCAGGCCACCGAGATGCTCGACAGCGGCGGCGTCGACACTTCACACAACAGCTCGTCTGCGTCGCCGGCAAGAATCGCCACGTCATCGGGAACACGCACGGCGCCGAAGTGACAGATCTCCGCCAGTTGCCGCGCATGATGCGCATCGACCGACAGTATCGCGATCGGCCGCGGCAGCGCCGCCAGCCAGCGATTCACGCGACGTTGCTGTTCCTCCCAACCAATTTTCCGGCCGGCTCGATAGCCCGGTTGATACTCGTGGCATTCGTAGCCCAGCTCCGCCGCCGCGCGCACAAACGCGTCACCCCGATTCTTCGAGTAACGATGACTGGGCGGAGCGAAGTAGGCGAACTTGCGGAAGCCACGAGCCACCAGGTGCTCCAGTGCCAGCCGCGCGCGCTCCGCTTCATCCGTGATCACGGTGCCGACGCCTTTGAGGCCTTCGAACACATCGTCGACATTGACGACGGGCAAATTTTTTCCTCGGATTTGTTGCCACTGCATGCGGTTGGTGATGCGGGCGATGATGCCGTCGCCGCGCCAGCCTTCGGGAATCGCAGGCCGCTGCTCGTGATCGCGAGGATCGATCAAGAGGTGCCAATGGGCGTGCTTCTCCGCATAGTGCGCTATTCCGCGGATCACACGCGCGCCCCAACTGGTTTCCGTTTCGATGAGCACCGCCACGTGCTGCACTTGAAACGGGACGCCGTTGTTGAGCTCGTCGATCATGATTTGAATGGAATCGAAACGCCAAGGGGGTGTATCGACGAATGCCGAAAACCCGGAAACCCCGCAAACATTCGTTGTGCGATTGAGCAATCGCAGCGCAACTGCGCAAAAAAGAGATATCCAATACTATTATTCTGTCAGATTAAGACCTTCGCAAGCACTTGATTAGGAAGATTTGTGCTTCCGAAAGCGCAAAAGAGCACGCGCTAGGATCCTTGACGGCCCGCCAATCGGCAGCCGAAGATTGACGCAACTTATTACTACCGTTTATGTTATTCCTTGGTGCAGGCACGTGGGCAAGAAGTCTCTTCAGAAAGTCTTGGGCCTCATGAGCGGCACATCGGCCGACGGCGCGGATGTTGCGCTCGTAGCCACCGATGGCGAGAACGCCATCGAGTTCTTTGGCGGCCTCACTTTGCCTTACGACCGTGAGCTGCGCGCCCGCGTTTTGGACGCTTCGCAGCATGATGTGCCGATCGTGGAGTTGGCCTGCGTCGAGCGCGACATCACGCTGCACCATGCTGACGCGGTCGCCGAGCTATTGCGCACGCTGCCGCGCGAATCGCAGGGTGTTTCCCTCATTGGCTTTCACGGGCACACGGTGCGCCACTTGCCCAACGAGCAAGTCACGATGCAAATCGGCAACCCGTGGCTCTTGGCCGAGAAGACCGGCATGCGCGTTGTAAGCGACTTCCGCAGGCATGACATGGCCGTTGGCGGCCAGGGCGCACCGCTTGTGGCCATGTTTCATCGTGCCTTGTTTCCAAAGGAGCCACGCCCGACCTTGATCATCAACTTAGGTGGTGTCGCCAACATCACGTGGCTTGGCGAGCACGACGAGATCATCGCCGGGGATACCGGCCCCGGCTGCGGTTTGTTGGACGAGTGGATTCAAGAAATGGCTGGGCAGCCGCACGACGAGGACGGCCGCATCGCGCAAAAGGGAAAGGTCGATGAGGCCATCGTCGAAAGCGCGCTGGCTACTCCGTTCTTTTCCAAGAGGCTGCCGCGCTCGGCGGACCGGTTCGACTTCGACCACGTCGACGTATCCGGCTTGAGCGTGGAAGACGGCGCGGCGACGCTATGCGCGGTCACCGTGCGGGCCATCGTGCAGGCGGTGAAGACGATGCCCAAGCGGCCAGCCGTAGTGTGGGTCACCGGCGGCGGCGTGCATCACCCCGTGATAATGCGGATGATCACCGAAAGCTTCGGCAAGGTACAAAGCGTTCGGCAGATAAACCTCAACCCCGACACGCTCGAGGCCGAATGCTTCGCCTGGCTGGCGGTGCGGCACACCAAGGGTCTGCCTCTGACGATTCCCGAAACCACCGGCTGCCGCAAACCGGTGTGCGGCGGCGCGATTACGTGCTGAAGTGCGTTCTTCGGGTGCCACTGGCTCCGCCAGTGAGTCTCTTGCCAGGGCCTTGTGGCAGAGTTTCTTGAAGCGACTTCAAACGTCGTGCGGGCAAACACAAGCCGCTGCGTGCTTCAGCAGTACGGCATAACTAGTCCTGTTGCGTCAGGAAGCACTGGCGGAGCCAGTGGCACCCAATCACATCCACTTCACGAGCGTGCCCGCAAATTCCGGCGCCGCCAGGCGCACGCAGCCCTCGAGCGGCTCATTAATGATCGTCATGTCGCATTGCATTGCAGCGCTTTCTAACCACGATTGAAGTTTTTCGCGCACACGCTTCGAGCCGCCTAACAAGCCGCCGGCGACGGCAAGCGCGAACGGCTTATCGGTGAGATCGAGCAAATCGGCCGTGCGGGCCACAAGACCAGCTAATAAATCGCCTGCGCCGTCAAGAATCGCCTCGGCTTCCGCACCATATTCATCCGCCACTTCGACCACGATGGGTGCCAAGGATGCGATCGTCGCGCGCGGATCGGCACTGGTGTAGACGGCCTTCGTTACGTCCATGATGCTGCTGGCGCCAAGCGCGCCGGTCACCGCGGCCGTCAGCGGATCCGCAACGGATTGTCGCTCCAAATTATTCAGTGCATGCCGCAAGGCCGACTGGCCGACGAAATATCCGCTGCCTTCGTCGCCAAGCAGGTATCCCCAACCGCCGCACAATTGCGTTTTGCCGCCGGCGTTGCGGCCGAAGGCCACCGAGCCGGTGCCGGCAATCACGGCGACTCCCACACAATGCGGCGTGCCTGCGGCCAGCACGGGCAGCACATCCGAAACAACGGCCACCCGCTCCGCTAAGCCCAGCGAGCGCACCCAGTCGACGAATTGTTTGCCAACGGACTCATTTGCGGCGCCGGCGATTGAGAGAATAAGCCGGCCGACGCACTTCCCAGGATAGTTTGCCTCGTTGCGCGCGGCGACAATGGCCGCCGTGACGGCGCGCGTGGCTTCATCAAAACCGACCGAGAGCGGGTTGCCGGCGCCCGCGCGGCCGCGCCCCAAAACTCGGTGCGATTCGGGCCCGTTGAGATCGACCAGCCAGGCCGCGGTCTTCGTGCCGCCGGCATCCACGGCCAACAATAAATCATCCGGCGAGTTTGCGATCGCGTCGCGATGCTCGGGGATCGAAGCCATGAGTTGTTAACGTGCCGGCCCGTTTCCCGAGGGATAGCCTTCAAGCGCCTTGCGCAGATGCCCCTGCGAGTCGGCTAGCAGCCGGCGGGCCTCATTCGAAGGCTTGCCCGTGTAATGGCTGACGATGGCCGTTTTCACTTCGCCGCCGCAATCTCGCAACAGCCGCTCCGATTCCTGATCGGTAAGGTTCGTCACCGCGCGGACGATGCGGCGAGCCCGGTCGGCCAGTTTCGAGTTCGAGGCCCGCAAATCCACCATGAGATTGCCGTACGTCTTGCCGAGGCGGATCATCGCGCCCGTGCTGAGTATGTTGAGAACCATCTTTGTGGCGGTGCCGGCTTTCATGCGCGTGGAGCCGCTAACGACTTCCGCACCAACCACTGGCGCGATGCTCAGGTTGCACCGCGTGGCAATCTCGGCGTCGCGGTTGCAGCTCAGGCCGATCGTGAACGCGCCGACGCTCTGAGCATATTCCAGGCTGCCGAGCACATACGGCGTGCGGCCGCTCGTGGCAATGCCCACGACGACGTCGCCGTCGGTGAGCCCGACCTTTTTCAGATCGTCGATCGCCAGCTCGGGCCGGTCCTCGGCGCCTTCGACCGCGCTGGTGAGTGCCGGATAACCGCCGGCGATGAGTCCAATGACTTGGGTGGGATGCGTATTGAACGTCGGCGGGCATTCCACCGCGTCGAGAACGCCGAGCCGGCCCGACGTGCCGGCGCCGATGTAAATTAACCGACCCCCGCGTGCCAGCCGCTCGGCGATCACGTCGATCGCTTGAGCGATTGTCTCGGATTGTTCGGCCACGGC
>DATFGJ010000681.1:0-5341 GCA_035249585.1 Lacipirellulaceae bacterium | reverse complement strand
GAGGATCCAGGCCAGCGAGCTGGCCATGCCAACAATGACGGCTGCGATGACGCCCTGGCGTGTGGTGCGTGGCCAGAAGAGCAGCATCACGAGCGCGGGCAAGTTGGCACTGGCCGCCACGCTGAAGGCCCAGCCCACCAGATAGCTGACGTTCAGCCCTCTAAAGAGAATGCCCAGCACAATCGCCACGAGGCCGACAGCAACGGACGCGATTTTGGCAATCCGCACGCGCTCGTGATCGGAGAGATGCACCGCGCCGGAGCTTTCCAACAGGTCGTGCGTCACCGCGCCGGCCGACGCGAGAATCAGCCCGCTCACCGTGCCCAGCACCGTCGTGAACGCGATCGCCGAAATGATCGCGAACAACAGCTCGCTGAAACTGCGGGCCAGCAGTGGGGCCGCCATATTGGTGTCGGTGTCGTTGAGCGCTCCGCTGGTCATCGCACCCAGGCCCATGTACAGCGTGAGCACGTAGAAGAACCCAATGCAGGCGATGCCGACAATGGTGCTTTTTCGGGCGGCTGCCTCGTCCTTCACGGTGTAATATCGGATGAGAATATGCGGCAGCGAAGCCGTGCCGCAGAACAGTGCGAGCATCAGCGATATGAAATTCAGCTTGTCGGAGAAGTCGCCTGTGCGGATGCCCTTGAACATCGGATGCTCGCCCGGTCGCAGAATCTCGCTGCCAGGTTTTCGCTTGGGGTCGTACGTAGTGACCGTCGATCCGTCCGATTCGCGCGTGGTTTGGACAGCGCTCAGCACCACCTCGCTTTGCTGAAGCGTGCTGAAAAATTCGAATGGTCCAAGCGGGCCGGTTTCGCTGGCGCCGTCCGGCAATTTGCTCACAAACGCGACGGGCGGCAATTGCGCGTGGCCGGGTTCTGTGCCCAATGCCTGGCCGTTTACCAGAATTTGGCCGTCGGCTCGCTTAACGACGGTCTGCGTCTCGATGGGGACGGATCGCGCATGAAAGCCGCGGGCCATGATCAATGCCGTGAGCACCGCGCTGAACACGACAAGCAGCGAGCCCTTGATGAACTGCACCCAGGTCGTGGAAACCATGCCGGCCGTCACCACGATGGTGATCACCACAGCGCCGACGATCAGCACGCCGGCCCAATGCGGCAAGCCCAACAGCGGTTGGATCAAAACACCGGCACCAACCATTTGTGGTATCAAGTAAAACACGCTCACCGCCAGCGTGCTCACGCCCGCGGCCAGCTTGATGCCGGGCGAGTTAAAACGGGCATTGAGCGCATCGGCGAACGTGAATTTTCCCAGCCGCTTCATCGGCTCGGCGACGACAAACAGCGCGACGACCCAGCCGGCGAGATAACCAATCGAATACAAAAACCCGTCGTAGCCGTAGAACGCGATCATGCCGCAGATTCCAAGGAAGGATGCGGCGGAAAGATAGTCGCCGGCGAACGCGACACCGTTGACGAACCAGGGAATTTGCCCATGGGCCGCGAAATAGCCGGCCGACGACTTTGCTTTCTTTCCCAGGTAGAAGCTGAGGCCGAGCGTCACGGCCACGAAAATGAGAAATACGCCGACGGCCAGCGGAGACGTTTCGTGCGTCACGGCCAGTCTCCCGTGTTCCGACCAGCTGCGTTTTTCTGGCCCGTCTTGGAGCGACTTGCCCAGCCATATACGAGCGCCAGCAGAAATGCCGCGACGATGAGCCCAAAGCCATACCAGATCGCCAGGTTCACGCCGGCCAATGGCGTCAGCTCCATCGTTTGCGGCGAAAAGGCAGCCAGCAGCACGAAACCGCCATACAACACGAGGTATATGGCGAACAGCAACAGCCCGATTCGACTAACCCGGTTGTTCATGCAACAAATCACGTACGATGCGCACTAAATTTTGACCCTTCGGCCGTTTGCCGTAGCAGAACGCCGGCACCTAGCATAACTCGGCTCACTGTGAAGAGAAATGGCGCAGGCGTTACTTGACGCGGTTCTGCGGTCAGTCATCATAAGGGCGCCGAAGGAACTGCCGAATTGGAATCATTATCATGCGCCAGTGCTTGTTGACGTTTCCCGATTTGGCGAAAATCTGCCGCTCCTGCGGCGCGAAAAAAAACGGCATGTTCGCTACCTTTATTCGATCGATTCCACGAATGACTAACCACATTGCGATGCGTTTGTGCGGGCTCGTGCTGGCGATCATAGCGATTCCGTTGGAGGCCCACTCCGCCAACGTCAATGACTTTATCGACTTCTCGCTGCGCTCCGCGACAAATGCCCTTTTGCTGCCCGGTCGACTCTACGTGCCGCCTGAGGCAGCCAGCCCCGCGCAGCCGCGCCCGTTGATCCTTTTCCTGCACGGCGCCGGTGAATCGGGCACGAACAACGTCGCTCAAGTCAACCAGAACATCGACAACCTGCTTGCCGAGGCAAAAGAGCGCGGGGCTTTCTTGTACGCGCCGCAGACAAACGGTGGCTGGAATTCTACCACCATCACGAATCATGCGATGACGATGATCAGTCGGGCGCTTGGCGAGCAGAATGTCGACGCAAGCCGGCTTTATGCGACAGGCCTTTCGATGGGCGGCGGCGGTGTGTGGAATATGCTCAACCGCTATCCGGATCGCTTCGCCGCCGGCGTGCCCATCGCGGCAGTCTCGCCGGCGACCGGCTTCTTGTCGCCGAATATGCGCGACGATGCGATTTGGGCGTTTCATGCCCGCAACGACACGGTCGTATCCGTGAACTCCACTCGCAATGTCGTCAGCGGAATTATTCGGGGCATGGAAACGATTCCTTCCTTCCCGCCGTCGACCGACACGACGACGCTCTTTCATTTTGACAGCCAGCTGTACGATTTGCACTATACCGAGCTGCCAACCGGTGGGCACGGCATCTGGACGCCGGTCTACGCGCACGAGCCGATGTACGAGTGGTTGTTCGCGCATGCTATTGTCCCCGAACCCTCTTCAATCGCATTGCTCGCCATGGCGGGCATCATGCTTTCAGTCCAGCGAAATCGCGGCGCGAACTGGCTGGCATTTTCCCCGATAGACGATCAACTACGAACTTCTAACAGAATGAATTAACCGCCAGGTACGCCAAGGTAGCCAAGCAAGACGAGGGGGTTTTTGCATTTCTTGGCTGCACTCTGCCTCCTTGGCGGTTTAATTATGTTAGGTGCTCTAAGTCGGGTAGCGTAGAGTCGCCTGCGCGATTTGGCGCTTGCTGGATTTGGCCGCTTGGCTCAAAGTGGCGGTAGATGCCGCGCCATGGACCTTGAGCCGCACATGATCCGCCCGACAATAACGGCCGCCAGATTTTTTTGTTTGCTCGTGGCATTCGCACTCGGCAGCGGCATGGCGGTCGCGGCGGACGTGACGTTCAATATCGAGCTTGTCGGCGAAGCGGATCCGTTCCCCGGCAGCCCGTACTATGCCGATGTTTGGGCCGAGAACAACTATGCCTACGTCGGCTCGGATCGCACGGGAGGAGGCGTCTCCATTTTCGACATCTTCAATCCGTTCGAGCCGCAGTTTATAACCATGTACGCTGGCAATGAAATGGAGGATGTCGAGGTTCACAACGGCATCGGTTATTTTGGCAGCGATGTTTCGACGACGTCTGGAACTGGCGTCGACATCGTCAACCTGTCAAACCCTGCCAATCCGGTCAGGTTGAGCCGCGTCAACGGCCTTAACGGCGGCCACAATAAGGTCCACACACTCACCGTCAGCAAAGGCTTCCTCTACACGTCCGACAATGCCACGGACACCGTCAAAATCTTCAATGTGGCGAATCCATCCAGCCCGCAGTTCGTGAAAAGTTTGGACCTGGGGGCGCCCGACGGCGTGGCGTCGCACGAAGTTGTCGTCAGCAACGACCGGCTGTACGTTGCCAGCAAACAAAACAATAGCGACGGCCTGGAATGCTGTGGCTGGACGCACATTTATGATGTGGCGAATCCCGCGCAGCCGGTGCTTCTCAAGGCATTCCTTTCCGGCCCGCGCTCGCACACCGCTAGTCCGACCGCAGACGGCAAAACACTCGTCGTCGCCGAGGAGCGCCCGAATGGCAACGTGCATCTCTACGATATCTCGATGATCAACCAGCCGAATGATCCGGATTCGCCCCAATTGTTGAAAACGCTGAATCGCACGAGCGTCGGCATCGACGCGCACAGCCCGCATCATCCGCACCTGCACGGCAATCTGCTGTTTCTTTCCTGGTATGAGGCGGGCCTGCAGGTCTTCAACATTGCAGACCCGGCGAACCCGACACACGTCGGCGCGTTCGACACTTATCCGGGCACGAATACGCTATTCTACGGCAACTGGGGTTCGTACATGGGCCTCGGAATGAGCACTTTGCTGCTCAGCGATCGGCAGCGCGGGCTCGTGATCGTCGACGCCACCGACGTGCTAGCGCCGGGCGACTACAACCAAGACGGCTTCGTCAATGCGGCCGATTATGGCGCGTGGCGATCCGAGTTCAGCCAGGATGTTTTTCACCATGGCAGTCTCATATCCGATGGCAATGGCGACGGCTTCGTCGATGCCGCCGATTATGTTGTGTGGCGGGCGAATATCCTGGCTGCCGGCGCGGCCGGTGCATCGACCGCGGCCGAAGCGGCCGATTCGGCCACTGTGCCCGAGCCTGTTTCGTTGATTGTGCTGATTGTTGCGGGTGCCAGTTTCTCTTGCTTCGACCTCCGCTGGAAGACGCCGAGCCGAATAGGGCTTTCTCCGGGTGGCGCGCTTTTTACCGGCTGAACCGGCAATAGCACATGCCGGCCCGGACGACACAAGTTGGACCGGCGCGGCAAACTATGCCGATCTGAATGAATGTGCTACGCTCCTTTCGGAGCAGGTACCTGGCTGTGCTTTACTTGACTGTGGGAGGCGTCTCTGACGCCGATTTCGCTTTTCACGATTAAATGGCTCATCGGCATCGGAGATGCCTCCCGCAGATCTGAGAGATGTATTGTGAGGATTCTGTTTGCCACAACCGAGGCCGTGCCGTTCTGCAAAACGGGCGGGCTGGGCGACGTTTGCGGCAGCCTGCCGCAGGAGCTCGCCAAGCTAGGCCATGAGCCGGTAATAGTGATGCCGGCCTTTCGCCAGGCACTCAATTCGGGTCGGCCGATCGAATCGACGGGCACGCGATTCGAAATTCCGATCGGCCGCAAGACGGTGCCGGGCACATTCCTGCGTGGCTCGCTGCCGGGTGAAAAAGTGCCCGTCTATCTGGTGCACCAGCCTCAGTATTATGACCGGCCCGAGCTTTATCGAGAGGCGGGCCACGATTACAAGGACAACTGCGAGCGCTTCGTTTATTTCTGCCGCGCAGCGCTGGAAGCGATCCAGCAG
>DATFGJ010000680.1:0-10732 GCA_035249585.1 Lacipirellulaceae bacterium | reverse complement strand
GAACAGCTTGCCCGGCTGAGCCTGAGTCAATAGAAACGGATCGACCCGCGAGTCGCTGCAGGTGATCACCAGCGCTTCGGGCGATTGCCCGGCCGCCAGTTTTTCAAACAGCTCGCGGTATTGCGGGTAAACGTCGCGCTGGAACGTTCGGATGCCGGCGATGATATCGTGCATGGCCGCACCTCAATTCGACGCAGTTGCCTGCTCGCGGGCAATCTGGCGGTTTTCGCGCTGCACGAGCTGCCCGCAGGCCGCTGCGATGTCGGCTCCTAATGAGTAACGAATTGTGGTGACAAACCCAGCCTCGCGCAATACGGCGGCAAAGATATCTCGCTGCGGGCGTTCGCTAGTGCGCAGCTGCGGAGCCGACGGGATCGAATTATACGGAATGAGATTCACATGCACGTCGAGGCCATCGAGCCACGCGGCCAGCTCTCGAGCGTCTTCCAGCGAATCGTTCACGCCGGCCAACATGAGATACTCGATCATCACCGAGTTCTCTTGGATTTCATTTACCTTGGCGGCAGCGGCTCGCAGCTGCTCAAGTGAATATTTAGACGCGAGTGGGATCAGCTTTTCGCGAACGACTTGCCGCACGCTGTGCAAACTGAGCGCCAGGTTAATATCCGGAAAACGCCGTGCGCAGCGGATCATTGCGTCGGGAATGCCGACCGTGGAGACGAGAATGCGGCCGGGCGTGTGATGAAACAGGCCGGGCGAGAGCAGAGCGGTGACCGCCTCGTACACCGCTTCTTCATTGTGGAACGGTTCGCCCATACCCATGAACACGATGTTGCGAACGCTGCGATTCTCAGTCCGCATTCGTTCGCTGGCGAGCACGACCTGATCGAGTATCTCCGGCGCGGACAGGCTTTTCGCGATGCCCATATGACCTGTGGCACAGAATCCGCAGGCTGCAGCGCAGCCGATTTGCGACGAAACGCACAAGGAGACGCGGCCGGTGCCGGTTCGCATGATTACCGATTCGATCAGGTAACCCGCAGATGTGCGAAACACAAGCTTCGTCGCGCCATCGACCTGCGAATCGCGTGCGTCGGCAATCGAAAGTGGATGAAACTCAACGCCGCGGGAGAACACCTCGCACACTTCCTCCGGCAATTCGTCAAGTGCCGCTTGGGCGCCGAGAAATTTCTTGAAAAACGCCGTGCGCAAGGCGCGTAGCCGCCGCGGCTCAAATTTCAACTTTGCCCGCAGCCGATCGACCGCGGCCGAATCGTAAATGCTGATCTTACTCACGATGTTACGCTTCCGACCATGTGGCACTAAATTTATCTCACGCAAAGGCGCTAAGGCGAGAAGGTTGAAATTCTGAAAGAGTGTTCGTTGCGCCTTCGCGCCTTTGCGTGAGATTAAATCAACGTAACCTTGCTTTCAGCGTCGGGCATTTCCTGCACGTAGCGGGGAACGGCATAGCCCGGCAGGCGCGTTCGCAGCTCTTCAACAATTCGTCGCCCGCGCTCAATTGGCACTTCGAAATGTGCCGCACCAGCAACCGGATCGAGTTGATGCAAATAGTAAGGGATCACGCGCATGTTGACCAACCGTTCGCACAGCGCAATCTGCGATTCCAACGAGTCGTTGACTCCGGCCAGCAGTACGGCCTGGTTCAGTAGCACGATGCCAGCCTCTGACAGTCGTGCCAGTCCAGCCGCGACGATTGCATCCAGCTCATTGGCATGATTCGCGTGCACAACGACGATAGGCGTAAGCCTGCAGCCGCGCAGCGTCTGAATCAGTTCGTCGGTGACCCGTTCGGGAATCATGATCGGCAGCCGAGTGTGAATGCGTAGCCGCCGCAGATGCGGAATCGCAGTTAATGCATAAATCAATTCGGCCAGCGCTCGATCGACGATCATCAGCGGGTCGCCGCCGCTGAGAATCACTTCGTTAAGCGTTGCATCCTGGGCGATTTCATCGAGCGCCGGCCTCCATTCCGCGAGCGAGCGCGGCCCCTGCCCATACGGGAAATGCCGTCGGAAGCAATAGCGGCAATGGACCGCGCAGGCACCGGTCGTGATCAAAAGTGCCCGGCCGCGGTACTTCTGCAACAAACCCGGCCGGCGCGTGGCGGCCGCATCGTTTACGGGATCTGCCACGAAACCCGGCTTGTCGTGCAATTCATCGGCAACCGGCAGCACTTGTCGCAGGAGCGGGTCGGCCAGATCGCCGGATCGCATGCGGGCCACAAATCCACGCGGCACCAAAAGCGGGAAATTGTCGTCGAAATCGTTTTCACCATCCATCAGCGAGAGGGGCAACTCCAGCAGCCGCAAAAGCTCCTGCCGATCGCGCACCGCGTCTTTCAACGCGTCCTGCCAAGTTGCGTACCGTGGCACGACTAATCTGGGGCGGACAGCCGGAAGCATCGTGGATAAAATGGTCATCTTGTTTTTCTAACTTCATGTGCCTAACCAATTGCAACATACCAGCCGCCGGTAGGAAGACCAACCGTGACCACCTATAACACCAGTGATTTTCGTAAAGGACTCAAAATTCAAATCGAGGGCGTGCCCTACCTAATGGTGGAGATGAATTTCCGCAAGCCGGGCAAGGGAAATGCGCTGTACGAGTGCAAGTTGAAAAACCTCATTCGCGGCACCGTGGTGGATCGTACCTACCGGGCCGGCCAGACGCTGGAAGCGGCCGACGTCGTCGAATTTCCCGCGCAGTTTCTCTATCGCCAGCAGGACAGCTTCGTGTTCATGAACACCGAAACCTACGAACAGTACGAGCTGACGAAGGAGCAAGTCGGCGACTCATGGCAATTCCTCAAGGATGGCCTCGAATGCACTCTTATGGTCTATAACAATAACCCCATCGCCGTGACCCCACCGAATCACGTCATCTTGAGGGTCGAATACGCGGAGCCGACCGCGAGAGGCAATACGGCGACCAACGTACAAAAACCGGTCAAGCTGGAAACGGGAGCTGAGATTGGGGCGCCGGCGTTCATCAATACAGGCGATTACCTGCGAATCGATACCCGCACCGGCGAGTACATCGAGCGCGCCAAAGCGCCCGAGGAATGAGTCGTTTTATCGACCAGTCGCGAACTTTTGTCACTTTTGAGAAAATGACGAAGCCCGCATAACGAATGACCAATAACAAGCGGTCGTTCGTCATTTGCCGTCAATAATTGGCCAGGGAGCATTAACATGAGTGCTTGGGTTGCACTGGTAGTGCTTGTCATCGTTGCCTTAATCGCCGTGATGTGGGGCGTAGGCATCTACAACACGCTGGTGACGCTCAAGAACCGATTCCAGAACGCGTTTTCGCAAATTGAGGTGCAGCTCAAGCGGCGATACGACCTCATTCCGAATCTCGTGGAGACCGTCAAGGGCTACATGCAGCATGAGCGCGGCACACTCGAAGCCGTGATCCTGGCGCGTAATCAGGCCGTCGGCGGATTGGAGCGGGCCGCATCGAAGCCGGGCGACCCGGCCGCCATGCAGGCCCTGGCTGCCGCCGAACAGGGACTATCCGGCGCTCTTGGCCGACTGTTCGCCTTGGCCGAGGCGTACCCGGATCTAAAGGCGAACCAGAACATGGCTCAACTCAGCGAGGAAATCACCTCGACCGAAAATAAAGTAGCCTTCGCGCGACAGGCCTACAACGATGCGATAACCCAATACAATACCTACCGCCAAACATTCCCGCCGGTCATCTTCGCCGGCATGCTAGGACACAACGAAGATGCAGAACTACTCGACTTCGAAGACGCCCAAATCGCCGAACCGCCGAAGGTGTCATTCACTTGATGTTTGCCAAGTTAAGCACCGGTCGCGTATTCCCGTTCTGAAACAAATGATAGACAAGGAGACATGGAGACAAGGAGACAGGGAGAATCCGTCGGTCGACCGAATCTCCTTGTCTCCCCATCTCCTTGTCTCCTTCTCTTTTTTCTAACCACGCATGGCCACTGACTTCTTTGAACGCCAGTCCGCCGCGCGGCGAAACACGAAGTGGCTCGTCGCGATGTTCATGCTGGCGGTGATCACCATCGTCGGCTCGACGTTTGCCGCGACGGCCGCCGCGCTGGGTGCTTCGAGCGGCGGCGAAGTTCCGCTCGAGCTTCCGCTTGTGGCCGCGGGCGGCGCCCTGCTGGTCATTGCCGGCGGCAGCTTGTACAAGCTTTTCCAACTTCGAGGTGGCGGCACCGTGCTCGCAGAGCGGCTCGGCGGACGGCGCATCTACCCGAACACGTCTGACAGCACCGAGCGCCGCCTGCTTAATATTGTAGAAGAAATGGCGCTTGCTTCCGGCGTGCCCGTGCCGCCGGTGTTCATGCTGCACGAGGAGCAGGGAATCAATGCCTTCGCGGCCGGTCATTCGCCGAGCGACGCGGTGATCGGCGTCACACGCGGCTGTGCCCAGGAACTTTCGCGCGACGAGTTGCAAGGGGTCATCGCCCACGAGTTCAGTCACATCCTCAACGGCGATATGCGGCTCAACTTGCGGCTAATTGGCGTGCTGCACGGCATACTGCTGATGGGGCTGGTTGGTCGCGAGTTGCTGCGCATTGCCGGCGGCGGCAGCCGACGGTCAAAAAAAGGTAACGGCGGGCTATATCTGCTGCTAATTGGCCTGGCATTCATGGTGCTCGGCTTCATCGGCTTGTTTTTCGGGAATCTCATTAAGGCGGCCATCTCGCGCCAGCGCGAGTTTCTGGCCGATGCATCTGCCGTGCAGTTCACACGCAACCCCGAAGGCATCGCAGGTGCCTTGAAGCGCATCGGAGCTGCGGCGTTCGGCTCGAGGCTTGTCAGTCCAACGGCGGCGGAAGCCAGCCACATGTACTTCGCGTCCGGCTTGAGCAGCCTGTTCGCCACGCATCCGCCGCTGGAGGAGCGCATTCGAAGGCTCGACCCGCAGTGGAACGGAGAGTTTCCGCCGGCACTGTCCGCTGAAGCCGCAGCGCTTGCAGCGAACGGAGCTAGTGGGTTTGTCGATAAATCGCCGCGCGGGGAATCGACCTCTGCCGAGCCCGCGCTCACCGATGTGCAGCACGCTGCCGAACAGGTTGCCAGCCCCACCGAAATTCATCGCAAGTATGTCCACGGGCTGTTGGCATCGTTGCCGCGGCCGGTGACCGAGGCAGCCCATGATCCGTACGGCGCCCGCGCAATCATCTTCGCCACGCTGCTCGATCGCGACGCCGATGTTCGCACTACGCAACTCAAGGCGCTCGAAAAGGCGGCCGAGGCCGACGTGTTCGAGCTCACGCTGCGGTTGGTTCCTTCGGTAAGCCAGGTCGATGTACGCTCCCGGCTGCCGCTGGTGGATATGACACTGCCGGCGCTGCGTGCCATGACTCGCGCGCAATATGAGGAATTTGCCATTTGCTTTAACGAGTTGGTGCAAGCCGATAAGCGGCTGGGTTTGTTCGAGTGGGCACTGCACGAAATCCTGATGCGCCATTTGCGACCACAATTCGAGCCGGTGCGGCCAAAGGCGATCAAGTATTACGGCTTGCAGCGGCTGGCTGAGCAATGCTCCGTGCTGCTTTCGGCATTGGCCCGTGAATGTCAGCATGATGATGAAGTCGCCTTCCAAGCCGGAGCCAGGCACCTGCCCGAAGTCTCGCTGCGCTACGTACCGCTGGCGACGAGCGGCTTGAACGAGCTTCGCAGCGCGCTCGAACAATTGGCAGCAACTGCACCCAAGCTCCGTCATCGTTTAATCGACGCCTGCGCAGCCTGCATCAGCGCCGACGCGGCGGTCAGCGTCGGCGAGGCGGAATTGTTGCGGGCGATTTGCGACATGCTCGATTGCCCGCTGCCGCCACTGCTGCCCGGGCAGGAAGTGGTTGCTGCGCCAATCGCCGCGCTAGAACATAGTCGCGTGTAGGGTGTTCCCCGAGTTGTATTCATGACTCGCGAACGGTCATCTTTTGCGCCTTCCGCGTCACTCGCCACGCTCGAAAAGCGGTCCGCACTGCTCCGCAAGCTCCGCGGTTTCTTTTATGAGCGAAATTTCATTGAAGTCGAGACGCCGCTGCTGTCATCCGAAATCGTCCCGGAGCAACATATCGAACCGATAGTAGCGGAGAACGGCCAGTTTCTTCAGGCGTCGCCCGAACTGCACATGAAGCGGCTCGTAGCCGCTGGGGCGAGCGCGATTTTTCAAGTCACACGATCGTTCCGCGCCGGCGAATGTGGCCAATTGCACAACCCGGAGTTCACGATCGTCGAATGGTATCGGGCCGGCGACGATATGCGTGCCGGCATCGACCTGCTCGATAAGCTGGTTCAGTCGCTGCTGGACACGCCGCCATGCAGGCGCACAACTTACGCGGAGGCCTTCGAGCGCACTGTCGCCTTGTGCCCGCACAAGGCATCGCTTGCCGAAATGTCGAGCGTGGCCGACTCGGCCTCCGCTGGCCCGGATCAAACACCAGTAAGCCACCAGCCAATGTCGCGCGACGAATGGCTGAACCTGCTCTTGGCGACGCGCGTCGAGCCACATTTGGGCAAGGACCGTCCCGAAATCGTCTACCATTATCCGGCCACGCAAGCATCGCTGGCGAAGATTATTCGCTCGGACTTCGGCTACGACGTGGCCGAACGTTTTGAGCTGTACTATCACGGCATCGAGCTGGCCAACGGCTTTCACGAGCTGACCGACGCGGTCGAGCAGCGCCGGCGCTTCGAAGCGGTCAACGCGGCCCGCGTCGCCGACGGCCGCCGCGCGCTGCCAATGCCGGAAAGCCTTCTGGCTGCGTTGGATCACGGTCTGCCCGATTGCGCGGGCGCCGCGCTTGGCTTCGACCGGCTCGTGATGCTGGCCAACAACGCCGGCTCGATAGGCGACGTGATGTCGTTTCCACAGCATTTTCATGGCAAATAAGCTTTCGCGGATATATGCAACAACGAGAATTTACTCGGCCGGCGCATCGTCGAGCTGTTGCAGAATGTCCTCAAACCGATCAGCATACCGCCGATGAACGCGCGTTAAATGGTTTCGGATTTCCTCGATGCGGTCTCGGTTCTCGCGCACCAGCTCCAAAACGTCGGCCTCATCGCGCAATCGACCTGCAGCCAGCTTCAACTCAACAAGCGCCGGAAGTGTCATGTACTTCAACGTGCCGCGGACTGCGCCCATTAATTCTGGGTGAGGTATTGTCGTCGGAGCCGGATTTGACGCGGTGCCAGGCCGGCCCCCCTCGGGAAGAATATCGACTTCGATTCCAGTCTCCCGGTGTCGAAGCTTCGGCCAATGGCCAGCGGGTTGACCCAGCTGCTCGAAACCACTTACGCCGGCAGCTTGAAGAAAATCGCCGATGCGGGCCGCAGGCAAGGCAATGTCGATGTCCTGCGTAACGCGGGACACGTACCCATGTCGCCATACGGCCCAGCCGCCGCCGACCACTGATTCGCAATCGCACGCGCGCAGCACCTGATCGAGTGCGCGCACGACACGCCCATACCGGCCAGGCAGGTCTTGGGGCTCTAGCATGCGGTCTCTCCCAGCCAGCAAGACGTCGGCCAATTCCAATTGTTCCGTCAATGATCCAACGGTGAGCGGCATATTATCCCGTTTAAGCAGGTGCGTGTCTTCGAATCAATTATACATTGCTTCTCGCGCCCATGTTATTTCAGCCGCGCACACGGCGTGTGTCGAAAGCACGTAACGAGGTGGTCATTCACCATCCCCACGGCCTGCATGTGGGCATACATGATGGTGCTGCCGACGAACTTGAAGCCGCGCTGCTTCAGGTCTTTGCTCAGTGCGTCGGATTCTTTCGACGTGGCCGGCAAATCTTTCATGCTCTGAAGGCGATTCTGGATCGGCCGGCCGTCGACGAAACGCCAGATGTACTGGTCGAAGCTGCCGAACTCGTCACGCACGGTCAGGAACGCGCGGGCATTAGTCATGGCTGCGGCAATCTTCTGCCGGTTGCGGATAATGCCAGGGTCGGCCAGCAACTTTTCGAGTCGTTTGTCGGTGAAGCGGGCCACTTTTTCTGGGTCGAAATCGGCGAAAGCGCGGCGATATGCTTCGCGCTTGCGCAGCACGACAAGCCAGCTTAATCCGGCCTGAGCGCTTTCCAGCGTGAGGAATTCGAACTGCTTGCGGTCGTCGTGCACCGGCACGCCCCATTCCGAGTCGTGATAGGCAACCATCAGCTCGCCGCCGCGCGGGCCCCAGTCGCAACGCTGTTTCTCCTGCTTTGCCATTTATTTACCACCAAGTACACGAAGGGCACAAAGAGAACAGTTGCCTGACTCCATGGTCACCGTTGCGCTTTACCGTGATCGTTCGTAGATATTGAATGTAAAGTCGTGATCGTTTTGGTCATCGGCGGCGTGCTCGTGCGACTCCAACAGTCGCCATTCGCTCCAGTTCACCGGCGGGAAGTACGTGTCGCCTGCTACGTTTGCTCCGACTCGGGTCAGGTACAACCGGTCAGCACGCCGCAGGGCGTCTTGGTACAGTTCGGCGCCGCCGATAATGAACGCCTCTTCCTTGCCATGCGCAGCCGCGCGATCGAGCGCATCGTCGAGATTCGCCGCTAGTAGAACGCCTTCGATATCAACCTGATAGTCGTGCCGCCTCGAGACTACGATCATTCGGCGGCCGGGGAGCGGCCGGGCGATCGATTCCCAGGTCCGCCGGCCCATGATGATCGTATGCCCCATCGTCAGCTGCTTGAACCGCCGCAAGTCGGCCGACAAGTGCCATGGCAGCGTTCCGTCGCGCCCAATCACGCCGTTCTCCGCCACGGCAGCGATAATCGAAACACGCATGGGTTAGCGAAAACGGGTTGCAATCTCGCGTAACGTCAAACCGCCACCGGCGCCGCGATGTGCGGATGCGGATCGTAATTCTCGAGGCGAAAGTGCTCGTATTGGAAATCGAAAATCGACTGCACGCTCGGTTCAATCCACAGCGACGGCAGCGGCCGCGGCTCGCGATCGAGCTGAAGCCGCGCTTGTTCGAGATGGTTGTCGTAAAGATGAGCATCGCCGAACGTGTGGACGAAATCGCCCGGCGCCAACCCAGTCACTTGGGCAACCATCATCGTGAGCAGCGCATACGAGGCGATGTTGAACGGGACGCCAAGGAACACATCGGCACTGCGTTGATATAGCTGGCACGAAAGCCGCTTGGGGCCGCCAGCCAGATCATCGGCCACGTAAAACTGGAACAGCAGGTGGCAAGGCGGCAAGGCCATCAGCGGCACGTCAGCCACGTTCCACGCGCTTACGATCAGCCGGCGCGAATCGGGATCCGCGCGGATTTGATCAATAACCTCGCTGATCTGGTCGATCGACGTGCCGTCGCGAGCCGGCCAGGAGCGCCACTGGTAGCCGTACACCGGCCCCAGCTCGCCGTCGTTGCCGGCCCACTCATTCCAGATCGTCACGCCGTGATCGTTGAGGTAGCGAACATTCGTGTCGCCGCGCAGAAACCACAGCAGCTCATAAATGATCGACTTCAAATGCAGCTTCTTGGTCGTCACCAGCGGAAAGCCGTCCGCCAGATTGAACCGCATCTGATGTCCGAAAATGCTGCGCGTGCCGGTGCCGGTGCGGTCGGCCTTGGGGATGCCCTCGTTGATAATCCGGCGCATCAGGTCCAAGTATTGTTGCATGACTCTTAGTTTGAACCGACGAAACCTATGGCTGAGAGGCCGAAGACGCGTCTCTGAGGCGATGCATTTTACATTGTTTTGCTCAGCAGGAGCTTCGCCATCCCAATTTGCCAGGACGCTCTAAAACTTAAAGCTGCTAACAAATTGAACCGCCAAGTCGCCAAGTACGCCAAGGAAGACGGAGATCAGCAGTGAATTCCTTGGCGTCCTTCGTGTTCTTGGCGGTTTTATTAATTCTGTTTGAGACTCTTAGAATATCCGCTTCCTCATTTGTTCTGCTCGGGGATTTTCATAGGAGCCCAAAAGTCCCCGGCATACTTTTGCGCTCCTAGGAGTGATGGGCTTGGATCGCATCGGTTATGTGCATCGATGAAGCGCGGGCGGTTTCGGGCCAGGCTCATGAATTTCGCCCCACCAAAATTTTTTTCTTTTTCTCGTGGGGCGAAACTCGGCGAGTTTCGCCCCACGCGCTAGCTGCAAGTCGTTTGAGGATTGCTATTTGGAGTGTGGCAGTGGGGCGAAACGGACTGAGTTTCGCCCCGGGGGTGGGGCAAAACTGCTTCCAGGTGGGGCGAAATTCGTTAGGCACTTCGAGGCAGGTGTGTCAGATGTCCAAAATTCCCCCCACCTACTTTTGGACATCTGATGCGATTTGGGTTTGTCCAACCTCTGCGGTTTGTTGCGGTGACAGGTGCGCAGAACTCTTGGGTATGGGTTTTGCGCATGTGTCGCGATTTGGAGACAGGTTGCGATTGCGCCCGTCGGCGCGCACCGCTAGCGCGGTCGGCTGCATCAGCTGACGGCTACTCTCTCTGGCTGACAGCTACACGCAGTTTCAAAAGCGGGGGCTAGCGCCCCGCGGCTGATCCGAATCAGCCGGCGGGTACCCTCTGGGTGGCTAGCGTCCGGTTCCTTCCGACGGTTCTGAAACGGCTTCTAAGCTAACAGCTTCATACAACGGGGAAGTGTACATTAGCACACTTGGTGGCCGAAAACAAGCGGGTGAATGCGGGGATGCTAGACGCGGGCAGGGGCGAGAGACCTCCGGTCGTCGGATATGCGGGGCTTCGACGCGCTCAGCCCGCGCACAGCGTGAAGAAAAAGCGCGTGCAGGAG
>DATFGJ010000679.1:0-15852 GCA_035249585.1 Lacipirellulaceae bacterium | reverse complement strand
TTGGCGAATCCTCGACCGGCGGCGCTGCGACTTTGTCGCCCGGCGAGCAATTCACACTTAGTCCTGCCGACGGCTGGATCCAATCGATCTACGAGGACTTTCAATTGTCGGTCCTGCTTGCAAATGGTACGCAGCGTCCTGGAATGGTTGTAGAGTACACCGGCAACGGCGGAGAGCCATTTGCACGCAGCGATTTGAATTTCAACGGCGAGCTCGATCCAGGCGACTGGCCGCTGTTCCGCATGAACCACATGGCGAGCTTCGCCGGCCTGAGCGCGGCCGAATCTTATCAGCTGGGCGACCTGGACAGCGATGGCGACAACGATTTTGTGGACTTCCGCCTGTTCCAGGCCGACTACATCGCCGCCAACGGCGAAGCGGCACTTGCTGCGCTGTTCAACGTTCCCGAGCCGACAGCCGGTGCGCTCGTGGGAGTTTGCGCGGTCTGCCTCGCGTCAGCACGACGAAAGCGTGTTCATGGCGCCACTTTCACAATCGCCGCGGTGACGTTGGGGTGTGGATTACTATCGTCGCCCAGCCAGGCCGCGCTGCGTCATCGTTACAGTTTTAACGAAGGCTCAACCGGAAATGCCAGCGGCCGAACGATCGTTGATTCGGTGAGCGGCGCCAACGGCATCGTCCGCGGCAACGGCGCATCAGCGAACGCCAGCCAATTAATCCTCCCCGGAGGCAGCAGTGCGACGCAAGCCTACGTTGACATGCCCAACGGCATTATCTCGGTGCTAACCGACGCCACGTTCGAGGCTTGGTATACCATTGACAGCAATATTAATCGCGCTTGGTCGCGCGTGTTCGATTTCGGTTCCACGGTCGGCGGCGAGCTCGTCGGTCCCGGCGGCGGCGGCGGAGGCCTGGATTACATCATGTATACACCGATGCGCGTGACAAACATTGACACGCAGCGCGCGGAAGCTCGGAACAATGATCCGCTTTTCGGCCCTGGTGGCAGCGCGGGCACGGTCGGCGCTGGCATCACGATTGATCCGGAATTCAACCACACGCTTGACACGCAGTACCACGTTGCGGTCGTCTTCGACGCCGACGGCGGCAATGACCCGGGCGAAGCGACCATGACGCTCTATATCAATGGAGCAATTCCGCCTGGCGCGGCAAATAATCCGTCGGAAACGATGGTGCAGCTGCGAAATCTGAACGACGTCAACAATTGGGTCGGCCGCTCCAATTTTACCAGTGATCAGAATTTCGACGGCATGCTGAACGAGTTTCGCATCCACGATACGCCGTTGTCGCCCGGCCAGGTGGATGCGAGTTTCGACGCCGGGCCCGATGTGGTGCCCGACTTCGGCGTCATCTCGCTTGAAGTCAACACGGTGACGGGCCGCGTCACCATCAAGAACAGCGGCTCAGTGCCCGCCAACATCGACTACTATCGAATCACAAGCGCGGCCGGAGCGCTCGACCCGGCAACCTGGAACAGCCTCGACGATCAGAATCGCGACGCAATCGGCGCGGGCGCGGGCGAGAGCTGGGACGAGGCCGAGCTATCGAATTCGTTTACGCTCACGGAGCTATTTCTGCTGGGTGCTTCCGACGTTTCATCCGCTTCGCCGCTGGAGCTAGGACACGCGTATAATCCGACTGTGTTAGGGGCGGGCACCGATGGCGATCTTCAATTTCATTTCGCGGAGCAGGGTATCAACAATCTCACGCCGGCCGCGGTGACCTATGTCACGCCGGGCCCGCTGGCGGGCGATTACAACGGCAATGGCACCGTGGACGCCGCCGACTACGTCGTTTGGCGCAAAACCATTGGCTCAACGACCGTTTTGGCTGCCGACGGCGACGACAACGGCCGCGTCGATCCGTACGACTACGCCGTCTGGCGATTTACGTTCGGCAACTCGGCCGGCGCGGGTTCAAGTGCGGCCCCGTCTGTCGTTCCGGAACCGCACATCGCCGTGTTGCTCATGGGAGCGTGCTTTTGGTCCGTGCTCAAACGCAACCGCGATTGAGCGCAGTTTCCAGTTTCAACCTATGGAGCCGAGGCATTTATGATGAACATCTACGCTGCAACTGCCCGGATGTCACTCATCGCCGTAATCACGCTGCCAAGTGGTTTGGCATTTCGCATCGGCGCCGCCAAGGCGCTTGAAGCTCAAGCGACGATCCGCGGCGGCGAAGACGGCGGCAGAATCAGCCGGCATCTCTACGGCCATTTTGCCGAGCACCTGGGCCGCTGCATCTACGACGGCATCTGGGTCGGTGAGGATTCGCCAGTTCCCAATGTTCGCGGCATTCGCAAAGACATCATCGACGCCCTCAAAGAGCTCGACATTCCCAACCTTCGCTGGCCGGGCGGCTGCTACGCCGACGACTATCACTGGCGCGACGGCATCGGCCCGCGCGACAAGCGGCCCAAGCGCGTGAACATCCATTGGGGAAACGTCGTCGATACGAACGCCTTCGGCACGCATGAGTTTCTGGATTTGTGCGAGCTGATTGGAGCCGAGCCGTACATTGCCGCCAACGTCGGCAGCGGCACGCCGCAGGAGATGCGCGACTGGCTCGAATACATGACCTACGATGGTGACAGCGAGATGGCCAACCTGCGCCGCGCGAACGGGCGCGAGGAGCCGTGGAGAATTCCTTACGTCGGCATTGGCAACGAGAACTGGGGCTGCGGCGGCGAGATGACGCCCGAGTATTATTCCGACCTCTATCGCCGCTATGCCGTGTTTGCGCGCAACTATGGCGACAACCGGCTGATCCGCGTGGCCTGCGGGCCGGGCGGCTTCAACCAAGAGTGGTCGCGCGTCGTGATGGATCGCATCGGGCGGCGGATGCAGGCCCTGTCCGTCCACTTTTACACCGTCGTGCCCAATTGGGAAAACAAGACGCCAGCCACTGGTTTCGAGGAGCGCCAATGGTTTGCCATGCTGCGCGAATGCCTGCAAATCGAGCGCGCGATTCGCGAGAGCGAAGAAGAGATGGACCGCGTCGACCCTCGAAAGCGCATCGCCATGTACATGGATGAATGGGGCGCCTGGTATCGCACCGAGGAAGGCCATCCAGGCTACTCGCTGTACCAGCAGAACTCGATTCGCGACGCCGTGCTGGCCGGGCTGACGTTCCATATCTTTCATGAGCACTGCGACCGCGTGCGCATGGCGAACATTGCGCAAACCGTGAACGTGCTGCAGGCAATGATCCTGACCGAGAAAGAAAAGATGCTACTGACGCCTACGTATCACGTCTTCGAGATGTATAAAGTTCATCACGACGCTACGCGTCTGCCGGTTTCACTGACGTCGCCCGACTATAAGCTCGGGGATCGTTCAATGCCGGCGCTGAGCGTTTCGGCGTCGCGTGACGAGGACGGGAACGTTCACGTTTCCATTGTGAATGCGCACGCAAACGTAGCGATCAAGCTCGCGTGCACACTTGAGGATGTAAAAGCATCAAAAATTTCCGGCCGCATTCTCACCTCGGACGAGCTTGACGGTCACAACACGTTCGAGGCGCCCGAGCGCATTAAGCCGGCGGCCTTTGACGGCGCGTCACTGGAGGACGACAAACTTGCGGCCGAGATTCCGCCGCGCTCGGTGGTCGTGCTTCGCTTGGAAAAATAACGTTTCAATTGGCCTGCAATGCAATGGTCGATTTGCAGTTTACGTGCAGATTTGAAAATCACGAAAGAGCGAAAGTTTGAAAACGCGAAAAATTATGTGAGCTTTCGTGTTTTCGTTGTTTTGCGCTTTCGTGATTCAAGACTTCGTTGCGCGAGCCGAGCAGGAAATGGTGTGAACGTTGGTCGGAGGAAGCAAGTTGAACGGTCGTGCAAAATCTAATGTGAGCCGCTTGACGTTTCTCTGTATCGTAATACTCGTGGCAACGGGCCGCCCGTTCCAACGCGCCGCGGCCGCTGAACCGCAACTCCTCGAGCTTTCGGGCGACCTTGGCGTTCATGACCCCTGCGTGATCAAAGCCGGCGATGCGTATTACCTATTCGCAACCGGTGGCCGGCGCGGCCGCGGCATCGTGCCGATTCATACCTCGCCCGATCTTCGCCAGTGGACTCGGGCCGGCTTCGTGATGGAGCGGCTGCCCAATTGGGTCGCCGATGAAGTGCCCCGAGCTCGAAACGCCTGGGCGCCCGATATTTCGTTCTTCAACGGCAAATACCATCTCTACTATTCGCTCTCGTCGTTCGGCGTCAACGATTCCGCAATCGGCCTCATGACAAACAAGTCGCTCGATCCGGACAGCCCCGATTTTCAATGGGTAGACGAGGGGCTTGTGGTGCGCTCGCGCGCGGACGAGGACGACTACAATGCGATCGATCCGAACCTCGTGATCGAAGACGAGAAAAATGTGTGGCTGGCCTGGGGCAGCTTCTGGGGCGGCATCGTGATGCGGCGGGTGGATCCGCAAACCGGCAAGCTTTCCTCAAGTGATACGACGCTGCACAAATTAGCCGCCCGCGCGCGGAAGGACGAACATAAAACGCCGCCGGTCGAAGGGGCGATCGAAGCGCCGTTCGTCGTACGCCGGGGCGAATTCTGGTATCACTTCGTGTCCTGGGATTTCTGTTGCCGCGGGGCGCGAAGTAATTACAAGGTTGTCGTCGGCCGGTCATCGAAAGTGACGGGGCCATACGTCGACAAAGAAGGCGAGCCAATGAATGACGGCGGCGGCACATTATTGATTGAGGCAGCGACCGACCAGTGGCGTGGCGCCGGGCACCCGGCTGTTCTCCAAGAGAATGACACGGACTACTTGCTGTTTCACGCATACTCGGCCGACAACGGCCGCTCGCGTCTCCATATCTCCACGATCGTGTGGGAAGACGGCTGGCCGAGAGTCGCGGAACTGCCATAACGCTCGATTACAGGTCCCACCCGGGCCTAAGAGTATGTAACCGCCAAGTCGCTAAGGACGCCAAGAAATACGATAAGTTATCTGCTCTTGGCGGTCTTGGCGTCTTTGCGGTTTTCCATTATTTGCCACA
Source organism: Lacipirellulaceae bacterium (assembly GCA_035249585.1). Lineage (GTDB taxonomy): Bacteria > Planctomycetota > Planctomycetia > Pirellulales > Lacipirellulaceae > JABDGM01. The sequence continues at coordinate 10,862 of DATFGJ010000679.1, read as the reverse complement.
ACGATTAAGGGCCTGTCGTGATGCCGCGTCGCTGGTGGATCGCCATCTTGATCACGGCCGCGATTGCGATCAGCTACCTGGATCGCCAAACGTTGCCCGTCGCGGTAGACGCCATTCGGGACGACATCGCGATTTCGAATACCGAGTTTTCGCGATTGCACATTGCGTTCTTAGTCGCCTACGCGCTGATGTATGCCGGCGGCGGCAAATTGATCGATGTGCTGGGCACACGGCGCGGGTTCTTTGCGATCATGGTTTTCTGGTCGCTGGCCTGCGCAAGTCACGGCTTGGCGACAGGATTCTGGATGCTAGCCGTCAGCCGACTGCTACTCGGCCTGGGCGAGGGGGGCGGTTTCCCGGCCGCGACGAAAGCCGTGGCCGAGTGGTTCCCCGTGCGCGAGCGCTCCAGCGCGATGGGCCTGATCAACGCGGGCACGGCCGTCGGCGCGGTGATTGCGCCGCCGGCCATTGCGTACATCATCTGGTTTGCGGACTGGCGATGGGTGTTTTTTCTCGCGGGTGCCGCCGGGTTGCTGTGGACTGTTTGGTGGCTTGCTGAATACTTCCCGCCGGCCATGCATCCACGTCTTGCCGCGGATGAGCGGGCCGAAATCGAAGCCAATGCGATCGCGGCCGCACAAGAGCCGGCGGTTGCCTGGTGGCGCCTGTTGACGTTGCCGCAAGTGTGGGGCCTCGTGACAGCCAAGTTCCTCAGCGACGCCGCCTGGTTCTTTTATATTGGCTGGCTGCCAAAATATCTCTACGATGTGCGCGACTTCGATACAAAACAGGTAGGCTACTACGCCTGGATTCCTTTCGCCGCGGCTGGTGTCGGCAGCCTTTTGGGCGGATGGTTTTCAGGCTGGCTTCTCGCGCGCGGCTACTCTCTGAACCTGGCCCGCAAGTTGGCGCTTGGCTTGAGCGCCGCGCTCATGCCCTGGGTGTTTCTGGTCACAATGACCGAGGTGCAAATGGCCCTGCTCTTGTTCAGCATCGCCTTCTTTGGCCAGCAGTCGTGGTCGACGCTCGTGATGACGCTTCCGGCCGACTTGTTTCCAAGGCGCGTCGTCGGCTCGGTGGCCGGGCTGGTGGGCTTCGGCGGTGCAATGGGCGGCGTGGTGTTCAACTTGCTGATTGGTCCGATACTCGATCAACACGGACCGGCCGCGGGCTACAAGATCGTTTTTGCAATGAGCAGTTCATTCCATATTCTGGCGTTCCTCATCATTCTGGCCATGGTCCGCCGGGTTCAACCGCTCAAATTGTAAGGCTTCACTGCGCAGTCCACCCGCCGTCGATCGAGAAGGCCGCACCCGTCACATAGCTCGATGCGGGACTCGCCAGGTACAGTGCCAGGCCGCCGATCTCGTGCAGTTCGCCCCAGCGGCCCATGGGGATGCGCGAAACGAAGGCGGCGTACTTCTGGGGATCCTGCGTCAGCGGCAGATTCATTTCTGTCGCGAATGGCCCCGGAAGAATGGCGTTCACGGTGATGTTCTCGCGCGCCAGCTCGATGGCAAGAGCCCGTGTCATCTGCAGAACGGCGCCCTTGCTCGCGGCATAGGGAGTCCGCTCGGCCATCCCCACGACGGACAGCATCGACGCGATATTGATAATCCGTCCATAACGCTGCCGCTTCATGAGCGGCGCCACGTCCCGGCACATGAGCCAGGTGCCGGTGATATTCACGCGCTGGACCTCGTCGAAATCCTTCGGCGACACACCATCAATTGGGCCGCGGATGTTGATGCCGGCCGAGTTGATAAGGATGTCGACCCTGCCGAATTTCTCCATGACCGCGGCAACAGTGGCGGCCACGTCGTTCGCGTTAGTGATATCACACGTGCGGGCTGCACACGGCCGGTCAAAAAGCTCGGCAATGCGCGATTGCGCATCGGTGTTCCGCGCCTCATCGCGGGCGGCGATGAAAATCGACGCGCCCGCCTCCGCCAGAGCTTTGGCCATCTCGAAGCCCAGTCCGCGGTTGCCGCCGACCACCAGCGCCGTCCGCCCGTCGAGTCGGAATTGGTTGAGGATGGATTCACTCATGGCTCAAATATCTCATCGTTTTTGCGCGCGCGTTTTCGTCCGGTCATTAAAAGAACAAAGCGGCCAAACCGCAAGACGCTGGCGAGGCCGTTTAAAACCCCGGCGTTGCCGTATGAACCGTTGCAATGCGAATAAAACCGAGTAAATTGGGCGTCGTCGGCGAGCACCGCTCATCTATCGCCTACTTGCTCCAGAAACACTGATGGCAAAAAGCAAATCTGCCGGCGCGACGAAGTCCAAAGCAGTTGCTGCGGCCAAGCGCGCGTCCGCCGCGGCGAGCCGGGCAATGACCAATGAAAGCATCGGCCAGGCAGCCGGCGAAGTATGGCAGCTCCTCGACTCGCAAGGCGCGCAAAGCGTGCCGGCCATCAAAAAGGCAACTTCCGTGTCCGACGACCTCGTTCTCGCCGCGATCGGTTGGCTCGCGCGCGAAGATAAGCTGAACTTCTCGAAAAGCGGGCGGTCGCTCACGATCTCGCTGCGGTAACCGCCAGCCGTGCGATTTGCGAGGCGTCGTTATGAAATTACGCCGGTGCTTTCTCAATTCGGTTTACGTCCTGCTGCTGGCCTTCTCTCACGCGGCCGCACAGAACGGCGCCGATCTCGCGACCGCGGGTTACTCCGATATCGAGCGCAGGCTGTCGGCCTTCATCGAGCGTGAAATACGGGATAAGCAAATCCCTGCGATCTCGATTGCGTTGGTGGATGGCGACCAGACCGTCCTCGCGCTTGGCTTCGGCGAAGCAAACTCGCGCGGACACCAAGCCACCGCCGACACGATTTACCGCGTCGGCTCGGTATCGAAGCTTTTCACCGATCTGGCGGTGATGCGGCTGGCGGCGGCGGGCAAACTCGACATCGACGCCGACGTGCGCAAGTATCTCCCCGATTTCCTGCCGCGGAATCCATTCGGCGTGCCGATTACGCTGCGGCAACTGATGTCGCACCAGTCGGGCCTCGTGCGCGAGTCGCCCGTCGGGCATTACTTCGACGACGAGGAGCCGTCGCTCGCCGACACAGTAAAAAGCCTCAACGAAACTTCGCTTATTTACAAGCCGGGTACGCGCACCAAGTATTCCAATGCTGGCCTCTCGGTGGCTGGGTTTGTCGTCGAGCGCATTGCGGGCAAGCCATTTGAAGATTGCGTCCGCGATTCGCTGCTCCGTCCGCTCGACATGCCCGCGAGCGGATTTCGGATGAGCGCGGCGATCGAAGAGCAGCTCGCTACGGCCTGGATGCGCAGTCACCACGCCCCGCGGTTCGTTGCGCCCAACTTCGCCCTTGGCACGCTGCCGGCGGGAAATCTGTATTCGAGCATGAACGAGCTGTCGCATTTTTTGATCGCGGTGCTCAATGGCGGCCAATATCGCGGCAAACACGTGATCGATGAAAAAACACTTGCCTCGATGCTTAAACCGGTTCGCGCCTCGGGCGACCGCGTGAACCAATACGGCATCGGTTTCGCCTTGAGCGAGATCGATGGCCACCAGACCTTCGGCCACGGCGGCGCCGTTTACGGATACTCGACGCAGCTGCTGGGTGTGCCCGACGAGCGCGTTGGCGTCGTCGCATCCGCCGCGCTCGACGGTGCGAACGGCGTCACGCGTCGAGTGGCGGAATACGGCGTGCGGCTGATGCTCGCACGCAAGGCTGAGAAGCCGCTGCCGGAGATCGAAGCAACGAAGCCGCTGCCGCCGGAGCAAATCGCCCAGCGTCCCGGCATCTACGCCAGCGGCCATCGGCGGCTGGAAATTGTCGACATTCACGGCGAGCTTTACCTTCATGACGATTCGTTTCTCAAGCGTTTGCGCGCCGTCGATGGCGGCGTTGTCGTCGACGACCTGGCCGGTTTTGGCCCCAGGATTACGGTTGCGAGCGACGACGAGCTGCTCATGAACGACCGGGCGTGGCAACGCCTCGACGAGTCCTGCCCACCGGCGGCGCCTGAGCGCTTCAAACCCTTCATCGGCGAGTACGGCTGGGATTACAACCCGCTGTATATCTTCGAGGACCGCGGCCAGCTGTGGTGCCTCATCGAATGGTTTTACTTCTATCCGCTAACGGAAGTATCGACCAACGTATTCGCGTTTCCCGATGAGGGCCTATATCACGGCGAGCAGCTGGTGTTCGTCCGCGACTGGGATAAGCCGGCGACGCACGTCATCGCTGCTAGCGTGCGCTTCAACCGCCGCAATATATCGCCCGAGGAAGGGGCGACGTTTAAGATAAAACCGCTGGCAGCTGCCGAGGAACTGGAAAAGCTGGCCCGCGAGGCCTCGCCGCCCCACGAGCCGCGCGCATTGCGGAAGCCCGACTTTGTCGAATTGACTGCGCTTGATCCCACGATCAAGACGGACATCCGCTACGCGACAACGAACAACTTCATGGGCGTTGTCTTTTATGACAAGCCTCGCGCCTTCTTGCAGCGGCCTGCCGCCGAAGCCGTCGTGCGAGCCCATCGCTCTTTGCGCAACAAAGGATACGGCCTGTTGATCCACGACGCGTACCGGCCCTGGTACGTGACCAAAATGTTTTGGGAGGGAACGCCGCCGCACTTGCGCGACTTTGTGGCCGACCCAGAAGAAGGTTCTAAGCATAACCGCGGCTGCGCGGTGGACCTCACGCTATTTGATTTGGCCACCGGCGAAGCAGTGACCATGGTCGCCGGTTACGATGAGATGTCGCCGCGCTCGTACCCGTTCTATCCTGGCGGCACGGCCCGCCAGCGCTGGCATCGCAAACTGCTCCGCGAGGCCATGCGACGCGAAGGCTTTGCCGTCCAGCCGCTGGAATGGTGGCATTTCGATTACAAAGATTGGGAAGAGTATCCGATTGCTAACGTGAGTTTCGACGAGATTGAGGCCGCCGAGAATGGCGAACGCGATCGTCAGGATGATTCGAAACAGGGATCCAATTGATCACCTCGCGTCGTTCCTTACTTGCACCGCGTGGTCCCTCACTTGCGCTTCGGGCTAGTTTGCAGCTCACGCGACGAGCAAGTGTTCAATCTGACGCACCTCCGCCGGCTCCAAGCTGAAATTGAACGCGTCGAGGTCCTCGCGCATGTGCCGCGGATCACTGGTGCCCGTGAGCGGTATCATCCCCACCTCGAGCGCAAAGCGAAACACAACCTGGCTCACGCTGCGGCCATGGCTGGCCGCGATTTGCGCCATGTCCGGGTGTGCGAGCACTTCGCGATTCGCCGTGAGTAGCGAGAAACCTTGATAAACGACGTCGTGGGCCGCGCAGAACTCGCGGACTGCTCGATCCCAGCCAAGACGCGCGTAGCAGCGGTTTTGCACAAAGCGCGGTCGCACGCGCGCGCCTCGCCACAATAATTGAAGCTGCCCAAGGCTGACGTTACTGACACCGACCAGGCGCGCCTGCCCGCTATCGTGCGTTTGCTCCATCGCGCGCCATGCCGCCCAGTCATCGTCGCTCAAGCCGGTGCGCACACTGGGGCCATGAAGGATAAAGGAATCGACGGTATCGGTACCAAAGTGAGCCAGCGAGCTGGCCAGCGACTGCTCGACTTGCTCGCCAATTGGCGCCGCCGGATCGTACGGAAGCCTGTGGTCCTGTCCGCGACTGAAAGTAAACTTCGTCTGCAGAAACAGCTCCGCGCGGCTCAGCAGTCCGCTCGTGATGGCCGCCGACACAGCCCGCCCGACCGCCGCCTCGTCGTAATGTCGCCGCTGGTTGGCCGTGTCGATGCCGCGGAAACCCTGCTGCAGTGCCAGGCCGGTGAGCCGCTCCGTTGCCTCTTCCTTCCAAGCGGTTCCGTAGAGAAAACGAGGTACGTCGACGCCATCGATGAAGATCTTCGTGTCCGTCACTTATTCACCCCGCTTCGAATGCCGAGTCGCAAGGCTCCCGTTTTATATCACTTGTTGTCAAGGTGACCAGCGGCCTGCCCTTCGGTGTTCCTCCGCTCACGGTCGGTTATTTCTCGGTTCGGCCACGTTGGCCCCGCGTCAAATTGATTCCACAAGCGTGCAATTCAGGTACAATGAGCGTTTGCGGTCGCATCTGTCTCCGGGGATCAGGGCAGCGGGACTGGAGACCGGAAGCACCAGGCGCAGCGAATCGCGTGCGGGCTGGGTTTCCGCCGGAGGGCAGCCGGCCGGCATGCTGACTTACGGTTCGGAAGAGGGAAGATTGCATGAGGTCGTTTCGTCGTCGTTCGGCTCGTTCCCGCACAAATTTAGCGGCTTGGCAGGGCGGCCTGCCGCCTGTTAAGGCCCGGCCACGCCGTCGTGTCCGCTGCTTTGAGCAACTCGAGGCCCGGCTCTATCTCGCCAACCAGCCGCTCATCACCGAGATCGTGGCCAGCAATGGCTCATTCGTCGACGGGCGCGGCCTGACGCCCGACTGGATAGAGTTCCACAATCCAACCTCGCAGGCGATCAATCTTGCCGGGTGGCACCTCACGGATGAAGCCGACAACCTGGATAAGTGGACCTTCCCCGCCGCCGCGCAATCCATGCTCGATCCGGGCGAATATCTAATTGTTTTTGCATCCGGGCAAGACGTCGAAACGTATATCGACCCGTCCGGGTTCATGCATACCGATTTCGAGCTGTCGGCTGACGGCGAGTATCTGGCGCTCACCGACGCGAACAACGTCATCATCCATGAATTCGCGCCGGAGTATCCACGGCAGGTTCACGACGTTTCGTACGGCCTGTTGCCGAATACCTCCACGATAACGCTTATCGGCGATTCGCACGGAACGTCGGCGTTTGTGCCGACAAGCTCCTCGCTCGATGCACCATCGGTGAACGTGCCGCCCTCATGGGCGTTGCCCGGCTTCAACGACGCGTTGTGGTCGCAGACCATGGCCGGAACCGGCGTAGGCTTCGACTTCGGAGATGATGCACCTCCAGGCACTGCCAACGGAACGGTTCTGCCCGGCGGGTTGATCGGCTCCGATCTCACCGACGCCGACCAGAACGGCGCGTTGGACGGAACGATTTTCGAGGGCGGCCCGGCGAATTGGCCCAATGGCGAGGAGCCGCCCAGAGCTCTGGACAACACCTCGTCGACCAAGTGGCTCGCATTCCAAGCGACTGGCGCACCCTACGGGTTTCGCTTCGCCAACGGACAGCGCCATGCCGTGAACGCTTACACGATAACCTCAGCCAACGACGCGCCGAACCGCGATCCCTATTCCTGGACGTTGAGCGGCTCGAACGACGGCGTGAATTACACGCAAATCGACTCGCGGGCGGCGCAAACATTCACCGACCGCTTCCAGACAAAACTCTACGAATTCACCAACACGACCGCGTACGAATACTACCGCTTCGATTTCCAGACCAAGTTTGGCGCGACCGGCCAAGATCCCCCCAGCGCGAATGCCATCCAAATGGCTGAGATCGAGCTGTTCGCGCGCGGCCCGGTCGATTTCACGCCGCATATCGATCTGAATGTTCAATCTGCGTATTCGGGCCCCAAGACGAGCGTTTACCAACGGGTTGAATTCGACCTCGCCGACCCGTCGACAATCCTTTCGCTGTCACTCGATACGCAATACGACGACGGCATTATCGTGTACCTGAACGGCAAGCGCGTCGCCGCCGCCAATGCGCCGTCGGCTTCCACGCTTCCGACTTTCCAAACAAACGCTACGGGCCAGCGCAATAATGGCGCCGCGCTAGTTCCCCAGACATTCGATCTCACGCCGCACCTCAACCAGCTTGTCGCTGGAACGAACGTGCTGGCAATTCATGTGCTGAATGTCAATGATGCGAGCGAGGACTTGCTGTCCAAGCCTCGGCTCACCGCCCGACGCCTCAACGATGAGTCGCTCATTCCGGTCTATATGGCCGAGCCGACGCCGGGCGCGCTCAACATCAACGGCTACACCGGCCTCGTGGACCCGCCGCAATTCAGCGTCGAGCACGGGTTCTTCAACGCGCCGTTTCAGTTGACAATTACCACGCCGACGCCGAATTCTCAGATTTATTACACGACCGACGGCTCGGCGCCCTCACCGACCAACGGCACGCTCTACACCGGGCCAATCACGGTCGACCGCACGCGCACCATCCGAGCCGACGCCTTCCGCGACGGTTGGCTCTCCGCCGATTCGGTGACGAACACGTATTTTTTCATCAACGAAATCGTACGGCAGAATTACCAGGCGGTGATCAACGCCGGTTTTCCAGCAACTTGGGGCGGCACGGCCGCCGATTATGGGATGGATCCCGACGTCATCGGCAACTTCAACGCGGCCGGTAACCCCACCGGCGGCGATCATTACGGCGGCATTTACGCGGCCACCATCAAGAACGACCTGTTGGCCATTCCCACGATGTCCATCGTGATGGACATGGACGACATCTTCGGCCCCAACGGCATCTATTCCAATCCGACGTTCGAAGGCGTCGGCTCCGAGCGCGCCACATCAGTTGAGCTGATCAACCCCGACGGCAGCACCGGTTTCCAAATCGAGGCGGGCATCGAAATCCACGGCGGCGCGTTCAAGTCGCACGGACTTAGCCGAAAACATTCCTTCCGACTCACGTTCAAGGGCGAATACGAGGGCAATACCGAGCTCGAATTCCCGTTGTTTGGCCCCGACGCAACCGATTCGTTCGACACGCTCGTCCTGCGGATGGATTCAAACGATGGCTACGCCTGGAATGCAGCCGGTGCGGCGGCCCAGTATGCGCGCGACGAATGGGGCCGCCGTTCGCAGGCCGCCCTTGGACAGCATGCGATTCACGGCACGCGCGTGCACCTCTACATCAACGGCGTGTACTGGGGCATTTACAACCCAACCGAGCGGGCCGACGCGACCTTCTCCGCCAGTTATTACGGCGGCGAAAAGCACGAATGGGATGCCACGAACTCGGGCGATCCGGTCGACGGCGACATGGCCGCCTGGAACACGCTCGTTTCGTTGTCGCAGGCTGTTTCGTCCGCCGCAACGGAAGCGCAAAAAACCGCCGCCTACATGCGCGTGCTGGGCCTCAATCCCAACGGCACCGAGAATGCAAGCTTCGAGGCGTATCTGGACGTGGTAAACTACGTAGATTATTTGATGGTCAACTTCTATGGAGCCAATGTCGACTGGCCGCACAGAAACTGGTATGCCTCCCGGCTGCGCGGGCCGGAGAGCCAAGGCTTCGTGTTCCACAACTGGGACTTCGAAACGGCGCTCGACCTGGCCGGCTCGAGTCTCAACACCAACAGCACGGGCGTTACGTCGGGCGCCGCGCAGCCGTACAGCAACTTGAAATCCAGCCAGGAGTTTCGCGTCCTGTTTGGCGACCGCGTGCACCGCGCGTTTTTCAACAACGGCCCGCTAACTAGCGCCAATTCAATCGCCCGCTATCAGGATGTCATCGCGGAGCTGCAGCAAATTATCGTCGCCGAATCGGCCCGTTGGGGCGACATGCATCGCAGCACGCCTTACACGAAAGCGGATTGGCAGGGACAAATCCCAGTCGTCAACAACTTCCTCAATCAGCGCAACAACATTTTCCTCAACCAGCTGCGCAGCGCCGGCCTGTATCCGAACATCGTTGCGCCGACGTTCAGCCAGCATGGCGGCCAGGTGCCCAGCGGCTTTGGCTTGACGATGTCCGCGCCGGCGGGCGCCATTTGGTACACGACCGACGGCTCCGATCCGCGCGCGATCGGCGGCGGCATCAGTCCCGCGGCTCTACAGTACAACGGCACGCCGATCAATATCACCGGCGGCATCACGGTCGCGGCGCGCGCGCTCAGCGGCGGCCAGTGGTCGGCGCTCAACGAAGCCGACTTCGCCACCGACGTCAGCAACCTCCGCATCACGGAAATAAACTACAACCCGGACGCTTTCCCCGGCGTCGTCGACGAGCAGGATATTGAATTCTTCGAGGTCCTGAACACCGGCAGCCAGGCGGTAAGCCTGAATGGCGTCGAGATCGGCGGGTTCGCCAACGATCCGTACACGTTTGCACCCGGCTTGTCGCTTGGGGCCGGGCAGCGGATCATCGTGGCCAAGAACCCGGCCGTTTTTCAGTTCGTCTATGGCCCGGGTTTCAATCTCGCACCGGACGGATATGGCATCGACAATTTGAGCAACGGCGGCGAGCTCGTGACGCTGCTCGGGCCCTTGGGTGAAGTTTTGCAGAGCGTCACCTACGGCACGACGGCGCCATGGCCGACGGAGCCGGATGGCATGGGCTCGTCACTGGAGATCGTCGACCCGCTCGGTGATTCCACAAGTGCCGCCAATTGGCGAGCCAGTGCATACGCCGGTGGCTCGCCGGGCGCAAGTGGGGTCGTGGGAGATTACGACGGCAACAATCTCGTCGACGATGCCGACTATCAAACTTGGCGATCGAGTTACGATTTGGCCGTGCCGCGTGGAACGGCGGCTGACGGCAATCGCACCGGGGTCGTCGACGCGGCCGACTTCGTCATCTGGCGAAAGGCCGCAAGCACCGCGCCCGCCGCTGCGCAGGCAGCTGCGGCCACGCGTGCCTCGACGGGCGATTCTTCATCGCAGGGCGGCTCGCTCTCAAGTTCATCTGTGGGAGGCGTTTCTGACGCCGATGTTGAACCCAGGGACCAGCAAAGCGAGGCGCCGCCAACCGAATTGCGATTCAAACCGCCGACGCGCGGCATATTGAGTTCCGGGCAATCGGCGCGCACTCTTCAAGCACCGCAACCGTCGGTTGATCAAGCTCGCGACCTCGCCCTGCTCCTTGCTCTCGAATGGGGCGCGTCACAATCGGCTGATCCTGAATTTGTCGGCGAGCCGGATCTCGGCGACTTTAAATCCGACGTTCCCATCGAATGGATTGACGACGCCTTCG
>DATFGJ010000678.1:0-5001 GCA_035249585.1 Lacipirellulaceae bacterium | reverse complement strand
GTCAGCCAATAGAGAAACATCAGTGCTGGTGACTACAAGGAAAGTGCAGCGACGCGTGTCATCGCAATTGTACGTCGTACGCCAGCGGGCGTAATGATGGCGCGAGTGCGGCAGGTCTTCAGCGGTCGGCGGCCTGCTTTGCGCCTGTCGCGACGACAATCTGCTAGACTGCCTCGAGCAATTGGTCGAGCCGGAACGGCTTGTATAGCACGGCCTGCAAGCCCGACTGCCGCGCCTTGACAATCGAATGACCCGGGTCGTAGCCGAAGCCGGTCATGAGGGCCATGGGCACGACCTCCATTATCTCCTTGAGCTTCTGCATGAGGTCGAATCCTGACATGTCGGGCAACCGGATGTCGGCGATGATGGCATCGTAATGCTGATCCGACGACAGGCTCCGGACCATGAATTGCGCCTCGCTGCCATCGTGCGCGGTTTCTACAATGCAGCGATACCGCTCAAGCAAGGCATGCGCCGCGCTGCGAACGCTTTCGTCGGCATCCACCACCAGCACGCGGCGACCGACGAGGGCCGGCCGCAGCTCGACCCGGGCCGACGGCGGCTGGGCTTCCGTGGGGGCCATCGACTGGCCCACTTTCTGGATGACTTGCTTGATATCGCGGGCATTGCGCAGGATCGATTGCAGCCGCTCCACCACGTCCGGTTGGTGCCCGATGTAACGCTCCATCACGTTGACAGCGTCGTTGAGGATGTCGTCAACCGGCAGCGCGACGGCACTGTGGATGGCCGCGACGCTGGCCGCGGCCGTATTGGCCTTCTCCGCCGCCAACAACTCCAGCGTGTTGAGCGCAATCGCCACGTCGCGCGCGAAGATTTCCAGGAATTGCAGATCGCTCTCGGTGAATGCCCGCGGTTCCGGGCTCTCCACATTTAGCGTGCCGGTGACCCGGTCGTGCAGCATGACGGGCACGGTGAGGGAACTGCGCGCCCCGGCGGCGCCCTCGATATAAAGCGGGTCCTCGCTCGTGTCTTCGCACAAGTAGCTCTTGCCGGTAGCCGCGACGAAACCGGTGACGCCGTTGCCCGATCGCTCAGCATACAGTTTTCGATGCGCCGCCTCCGGCATCATGCCCACGGCCAGCACGGGCTCGAGCTGCCGCGTCGCGGGGTCGAGCATGCGGATTTCAACGACGTCGTAATGCAATACATCTTGCGTACAGTGCAGAATATTGGCCCGTAGCAGCTCGATCCGCTCGTCTACCGACATTTTGGCGACCTCATCCGGCGTGAGATCGGCCAGCTCGATGCCGGCCTGGTGGATCGCCGAAAGCTTTTGCTGCTGCAGGATTTCGTCGGTCACGTCGCGAATCGTCACGACCAAATTCTGGGCCGTCCCGTCCTTGTCGACGACAGGCGCCGCATGGACGCGCATGTAACGGTTTTGAAAACATCGCAACGTCGAGGCACTGGCTCGACTGGTGGCAAGCGCCGTGTGGAACGGGCAGAAATCGGGCCCGAGAATCTCCGGCGCGCCCATGACCTCGTAAAAATTGGAGCCGACGATATCGTCGCGGCCCGTCCAATCTCGCAGCCGGCCGTTGCCCCAAAGGATCGTGTTGTCGTTGCCCAAGAGCACGACGCCGTCGGGCATACCTTGCAAGATGCGTTCGTTCTGCACCAGCCGGGCGACGTCGATGACTTCGGCGAAATGGTCGGCGTCGGCGTAAATGCCGACGTACTCGCCACTGCCTAAGTGGGCCAGGGCCCTGGCCGGCGAGACCTCAATGATCTGAACGTCTTCGCCAAAGTGCTCGCGCAGCGTGACTTGCGCATCATGTGTGCCGCCGAGGCAGAGAATCTTGGGAGCCTGAAGCCCCGCTTCGCCCGAGGCACTAGCGCCAGCTTTTCGAGATGCGGTTGACTCGTACACGCCCCAATATCCACGTGGTCAAGTGGAGTTCGCCCGGCAGCCCCGCCGGCTCTTTACTCCTCCCCTCCCTGGGATGGAATCTGGGCCGAACTCACCAGAATTATAGGAAGCTCCAGATATTCCAACAACCGCCAGTTGATTGCGGAGAGAATTACGAATCCGCTCTGCTTTCCGAATCGGCAAAAGAAAGCGCCGTGATTGATGCGCCGACGGGGGTTTTTCCGCGATTTCCAGTAGGCTGTCTGGTGAGGACAGCATCTTCGGCAAATCAGGCAGCCGGCGGCCCGCGGAGGCCGCCGACACCGGGGACGCAACGGCACCGGCGCGACTGGCGCAGAGCATTCGACCGGTGCATTCGGTCCGCCGTGTGCATCTCGCACGCCCGAATCCCGAACTCGTTTCGCCACAGGCTTAACCTAAACTTTTCAGGCGTATTGTGTTCCCTGAAAGCCGACGTCAGTCGGCCACTGATCAATTGGTGAGAAATGAAGATGGCACAGCAACATTTCACATTTAATGGGCGCACTGTAACGCCCAGAAACAATCGGCGTGATCTCACGGTACTGGAGTTTGTCGGCTGCGTGATCGCCATCGTGGGCGGTGCGTGGCTTGGTGCGCTGTACCTCGGCGTCGACGTTCGCCGCCTGGCTTACACGGCGCTGGCCGAAGCCGAGTTGCTGGAAAGCGTGCCGCCGCAGCTGCGGCCAACTGCGCCGGGCGACAATCCGATGACGCGCGAGCAACTCGTGGCAACGTTGCGCGAAGAGCTCGGAGCGCTGCGCTCCGAGCTGAAGTCGCTGCGCTCTGGCGAAGCAAGCAACTTGGCTGCCGCGGCTGTTGCGGCGCCGGCGAGTGGCAACAACGAGCCGACGGCCGAACCAACTTCATCGAAAGAGAAAACCTTCGCCTATTGGTTGCGCATCAGCGAAATAGCCCTGGCCGAGGCAGCGTTGCAGAAGGACGCCGAATCCACATCCAATGCCACAAATGCATCGCGCGTGTTTGCGATCAAAGGCCGCATCAGCCGGTTTGCCGCAAAATCGGTGGAAGCGATTCCCAGCGACGGCGTGGACGAATCGGTCATCCGCTTTGGCCGGCAACTTGCTTTGTGGTACAACCGCGGCGGCGAATTGTACGAGCGCGCGGTGCGTATTTGGGAGACGCCTACGATCAGCCAGAACCGCGAACAGCTGAATCAGGATTGGCGTCGCGCCGAAGCGCACCACCACAATGAAGCTCGGTTGGTGACTGAAAAAGCCGAAGCGGTGCGAAGCACCGTGAGCCGCCACTTCGGTGAGGGATTTCCGGTTTTTGCCGCTCCTGCCGAGGCTCCTGCCAGCGGCGGCTGAACCGGCGGCTGTGTGTTCCCGAGGCGGTTGTGTGTGCCGGGGCGGTTGAGACGGCGAAACGCCTGGCTGGCCAGGCGATTCGGCCGGCCATGAAACCGCTTCGAGAACTTGTGAGGTTTGCCACGTCTTGTTTGATTTCCGACTTTGCCCAAGTTACGATGGAGGCTTCGATCGAGCAGCTTTTGAAGCTGTTCGACGCAACAAGCTGCCTCAGCGTCGGGGTCGCACATCTGGAAGTCTGACCATCAATGAAGCGGCACCGGGGCAGTCGCCGGTCGAATCGATCAATTCTTGTTCATCGGAGATAGAGACATGAGTAGAACCTTGCGAACAATAGTCATCGGTGCGCTGGTCGTCATGATGTCGGTCAACCCCGCATCGGCATGGCACGGCTTGCGTGGCGGATGCGGATCCTATGGCGGTGGATATCACTCGTCGTATTACCACGGCAGCTGGGGTGGGTATTACGGTGGTTCACGCGGTTACTCACCCGTGGTCTATCACGGTCACAGTTCGCACTACGGCGGTTACGGATATGGCGGCGGTTGCGATGGCTGTGGACACGGCTACAGTGGCCACGGCAGTTACGGACATGGATACAGCGATGGCTGCGGTTGCGGCGGAGCGGTAATTGAAGGCGGCGTGGTCGAGGGCCGCGTGATCGAAGGGCGTGTGATCGAAGGCGTGCCCGAGCGGGCCCCCGAAGAACCGGCCAACGGTGCCGCGGCAGACCGGATGCCAGCGCCGCAGTGGCGCGAGCGGCCCTTGGAGACGACGCAAACTCCGGAGTTGCCTCCCGAGCCCATGCCGGACACCACGACGCCCGCTGAGACCGAACAACCGGCGCCTCCTGCGGAGGAGGACTTGTTTGACAGCACGGAAACGACGACTCCCACGACACCTCCTTCAGCCGACACGCCTGAAGCTGATATCTTCGCGCCGGAAACAACCACGCCAGCCGAAACGCCCACGACGCCGCCGGCAGACACATCGGATGCCGAGGACGACATTTTCGGCGGAACGTCGACGGAAACTACGACACCGCCGGCCGAAAGCACGACGCCCGCGACTCCGCCCCAACCTTCGACCGACACGACGCCGACGGACGACTTCTTCAGTGAACCGCCCAGCGACACGACCGAGGACACAGCCACACCGCCGGCCGGCGGCACCGACGCAGCGACTGAAATGCCGGCTGACGACGAGCAGCCTGCGGACGAAGCAACCGACGACGATGATATTTTCGGCACGTCGAGCGGCATCTTGCGCGAGCCGGGAGGCCTGGCCAGCGCCGAGCTGCGGACATGGATCGACAACACGGGCGAGTTCTCGTGCCAGGGTCGCCTGGTGCGCTTCCTGGACGGCAAGGTGCGAATCCTCAAGGACAACGGCCGGACGACGACCGTGCCGCTGGTTCGCTTAAGCGCGAGCGACTTGGAGTTCGTCAACCGCCAGGCCAGTGCCCAGCAAGCTGAAGCGGCCGAGCGCGTTGCCGAATCGGCCGTGGGGACTCCGCTGGCTGCGAATTAAAGTAGCAGGCACCGGGCAACCGGCAGCCGGTTCAGGCCGGTACCGGGCCAATGTTCCGTCGCAGCAAACAACAACCACAGCTAACCGCCTCCACTGCTCCAAGCAGCGGAGGCGGTTTTGTTTTGCGCCGCGACGGAGTCCCGACTTCACGTGCGACGCGTTATGGGACGACGACCGACGCGCTGCCCTGCGCATCGGTCCGGTTGAGGAATCGCGTGAAGAGATTGATCT
>DATFGJ010000677.1:0-3974 GCA_035249585.1 Lacipirellulaceae bacterium | reverse complement strand
CGAGCAATTCACCAGGATGATAAAGCAGCGGGGCGCTGGGTTTCATGAGTTGGCATCGTGGTTTGGCGGTGTTTCTGTTGGCGGCGGTGATTGTGGCAGTTGGGCCTCGCGGCTACGCACGCGCGCAGATGCTCTTGCGTGAAAACGCCGAGAACGGGCTGGCGAATGTCCTCAACAATGTCGGCGGCATTTTCCCGTTAATCCAGTCGGACACAGTGGCGGAGGGGAATTTTGCGTTCCACCTCGCGAATCCCGGTTTTCAAGACACGTGGTTCGCGATCGACGAGACGATTACGATCCGGCCGGATTCGAAGCTGTTCTTTTTGAGCCGCCTCGGTTGGGCTACACCGAACCAATTCGCCCGCGTGCAACTTTCGACCAACGGCGGCGTGAGTTGGCCGACCACGATCTATACTCAGGCGGGCTCCGACGATTCTGGTGAAGGTTCGTTCTCGCTCAGAGAAGTCAATCTCGCGCCCTACGCCAACCAGAACTTGCGGCTTCGCATCTTTTATGAGTACACGTCAGGACAAATGTATGACCAGACCGACTCGGAAGTTGGCTGGTTCATCGACGACATTCAAGTCGGCGACGAGTTCGGCAAGCTTGCGTGGTCGATCGGCGATCCCACGCCACATGAGCAGCTGTACCTGGAGTATCTCAACCGAGCCCGGGCCGACGCGCTGGCGGAAGCGCGGCGGCTTCGCGATGAGGCGGATAGCGATGTCCGCCAGGCCTACGACTTCTTTGACATCGAAGGCCAGGACATCGTCGAACAATTCGAATGGTACGTCGAGAATGGCGCGATCGACCGCTTCGCACAGCCGCTGTCGTTTCAGGCCGATTTGCTGAGGGCCGCGCAGCTGCACTCGCAGGATCAATTCGAGAACCAGTTTCAAGGCCATTTCAGTTCGAGCAATCCGCCGGCGCCGTTTCAACCGGGCGACTCGTTAGGGGACCGGCTGCAGGCCGTCGGCTACGGCGGCGGGGCCGGCGAGAATGTTTTCTCGCACGCCGAGTCGGTGGCCCATGGCCATGCCGGTTTTGATGTCGATTGGGGAAACATCAACAACCCCGGTGGGCAGTTCTACAATCCGAATTTCAACGGGCAGGGAATGCAGAACCCGGCGGGCCACCGCATCAACATCCACAATGGCGACTTCAGTGAAGCCGGCATCGGCGTCGTCCTGGGCACGAATGGCTCGGTCGGCCCGCAGGTTGTGACGCAAGACTTGGGCGATCCCGGCGACGTGCGCTATGTCACCGGCGTTGTCTATGAAGACCTCAACGGCAACAGTTTCTATGACCTGGGTGAAGGGCGATCGGGAGTGCGGGTCGACGTCGAAGGCGCAGCCTTCTATGCGGTCAGCAGCACGTCGGGCGGCTATTCGGTGCCTGTGCCGCAAGACGCCACGTACGATGTCATGTTTTCTGGCGGCGGCTTTTCGCCCTTCATGACGACCGCCAATGTTTTTGACGGCCGGAACGTAAAGGTCGACTACCTGGCGAGCATCATCAATATGCTCGCGGGCGATTTCGATGAAGACGGCGCTGTGGACGCGGCCGATTACGTCGTGTGGCGCGAGACGGGCGGCTCGCAAGATGATTACAACGCGTGGCGCACGAACTTCGGGCGCACGACAATTTCCGGCGCCGCGATTCCCGAACCGGCGACTGTCCTTCTCGCGGTAGCCGCTGCGCTTGGCTTCGCTTTATCCAGATCGAATCGGGGTGACTGAACGCATAGCGATCGACCGACAGGTTTCCGGAACCCGGAGATTACTTCTAATGAGAATTCAATCATTGTTCGTCGTGAGACTCGGAATGCTTTGGATCGCGGCGAGTTGGGCCGCGCCGAATTTGTGCGCGCAGAACCTCGTGGTGCACTGGACGTTTGATGAGGCGGCGGGTGGGACGGTCCCGGCCGTCGACACCGGCGCGGCGCCGTCCAGCGACGGCGCGTTCGGCGCAACGGCTACGCGCACATCCGACACGCCGGGCGGCGGCCCCGGCTTCGCGGCCGATCTGTCGGCGCCAGGCGCCGCCAGCATCGTCGACGGCGGCAATCCGATCGAAGTCGATACGCTCGCGGCCTTCACGTTCAGCACGTGGGCCAAGGTCACCGGCGCCACCCACTACAACGAAGGCGGCAGCGGCAATGTTCGACTGCTTGCCAAGCAGAGCGCCACGACGCTATTCGATGGTTTTTCCTGGAACATGAATGCGCCGCTGACGCCTCCGGGAAGCCAGGACAACTTTCGGATGGGCCTGTTCATTGGTGGCGAAATCAACTTCGCATTCAGCTTCGCGACTGCGGACATCGTCGACCGCGGCGGCGATTGGCTTTTCCTGGCTGTCACCTACGACGGAAACTCGGCCTCGGAGAACGCGCGCTTCTATGTCGGCGACGAAACGACGCCGGTCGCACAGCTCGGCGATCCGGTCACGATCAACGCCGGCCGCGTGTTCTCCAGCAATACCTCGAATGGCGGCACTGCCGACGCGCGGTTCGGCGTCGGGTTCACCGATGCGGCGCCGACTGCGGATACGGCAATCACTGGGTTTCAGGATGACGTGCGCGTGTACGACAGCGTACTGGACCTGGCGGCGCTGGACGCGGTTCGGCTGGACAATCTGCCGACCGTGATGGGCGTGACCGGCGACTACAACAATAACGGCGCCGTCGACGCGGCCGACTATGTTGTGTGGCGGAAGAACGAAGGTACGAGCAACCCATTGCCAAACACCGCCATCACCAGCACCCCGATTGGACCGGAGCACTACGCAGAATGGCGGGCGAATTTCGACCGCACCGGCGGCGCTGCGTCGGTCGCCGCGGTGCCCGAGCCGGCGGCGGTTTCACTCCTCGCGATCAGCGCCTGGATGCTCGTTGCCGCGTCGCGTCGGGAGACGAAAGCCTGCCGGGGCGCGCGTAAATCGCAATAAGAGCTTAACCCGCTCGCGATCGGTTTTGAGATAGGCTCTATTCGCGCAGCCGTTTCTCTTCTCTGCGCCCAAGCATGTGCGATTTTTCATCGGCGGCTTAAAACACTGGCAGAGGCGAGGGTTCACCCGTCTTCGGCACGGTCGGGACGAAGCGAGCGAGCTCCTGTGGGCGATGTTTGCCGAAACACGTGCCGCTATTGATAATTTAACCAGGCACAGAGAAGGTCCGATTCATGCGATTCGATTTGCGTTGCCATAGCATGCGCTTGGCGGCAGCCGCCTGCGGTTTGCTCGCCGTGTTCGTAGGTGGCGGCGAGGCGCGTTCACAATCGGCGTCCGTTTCCGCCTGGGAAGCGGCCGACTTTCGCATCTGGGGATTTGTGCCTTACTGGAGCGGCCAGTTTGGAACGTCGGTCGTCGACCAGCTCAACATCCTTTCGACGACGAAGACGTACGATCATGTCTCGGACGTGCTCTATTTCGGCGGCGTTCGGCCGACGGCGACTGGCGGCCTTTCGTACCACTCGACGGCGACCCAAACGCTCTCGACACTTAAGAACCACGCGGCCCAGCACGGCTTCCGCCTGCACATGAGCATGTTCGACGTGGCGCCCGGCAGCACGGTCGACGCAACGTGGACGTCGCTCGTGTCGAACCCGGCGTATCGTGCGGCTTTTGTCGATAACGTCACCAGTCTGCTCGAGACGTACGATATGAGCGGATTCAACTTCGACTGGGAGCGACCCAATACGGTGGAAAAGTGGGGCAACTACACGCAACTCGCGCGCGAGCTGGGCCAGGAGATCCGGCCGCTGGGGATGGAGATATCGGTCGACGACTACGGATTCGCCGACTCGCGCTGGGATGATTCGCCGTTGTTCGACGCGCGCGTCTACGACCAGCTTTTCATCATGGGTTATCATTATCCGGCGTCGAGCGGCGATTCGCTGAATTACAACATCTTTGCCAACGGCAAGCTGGCGCTCGACGACCAAGGCGCGGAAAAGGCGTTCAAAAACGCGCAGCTC
>DATFGJ010000676.1:0-5667 GCA_035249585.1 Lacipirellulaceae bacterium | reverse complement strand
GAGTTTCAACAGGAAACCGCCGCGACACAAAGGCAGTACGGCATGGATAACGAGGCGACGGCGCCGTTCGCGAAGAACTGCCTGGCCGCGCGGCGGCTTGTGGAGCGCGGCGTGCGGTTCGTGCAGGTGTATCACGGCGGCGTGGGAGGCGCCGGCGGCTGGGATGCGCACAGCAATCTGCAAGCGAATCACGCCGCCAATTGCGCTCAAGTCGACAGGCCAATAGCCGGCCTGATCCACGATCTGAAGCAGCGCGGCATGCTGGAAGAGACGCTCGTCGTGTGGGCGACCGAGTTCGGCCGCTCGCCCGGCGCCGAGGGAGCGAACGGCCGCGACCATCATCCGTTTGGCTTCTCAGTATGGATGGCCGGCGGCGGAATCAAGCGCGGCATCGTTCACGGGGCCACCGATGAGCTCGGCTTTTCAGCCGTCGAAAACCGCCATTACGTGACGGACATTCACGCGACCGTGCTGCACCAGCTGGGACTCGATTCACGGCGGCTGGAGATCCCCGGCCGCAAAAGGCTCGATATGGAGCACGGCCGCGTGATTCGCGAGATAATTGCGTGACGCTGTAGCTGACCACGCCGTGTGTCGCGGAAGCTCTTTTCCTCAGCCGGCTATGTTACCCGCGCGAGACTTATATAATTGCCGGTCATGAGTCGCTGGCTTGCCTGGACTTTGCTGACCGTAGTTTCGTGGGGAGTTTGGGCCGTTCTTCCGAAATTGATCGGCAGCGACCTGAAGTCCCCGGCTCATATCCAGGTGGCGTCAACAGTCGGCATCGTGCCCGTCATCGTCATGCTCTGGATGATGAAGGACACACCGGCTCACGGCCGGCGACAGCGCGGCGTGCTGCTCGCGCTTGGCTCCGGCATCGCATCTTGTTTGGCAAACATCGCCTATTTCGAGGTGCTTGGCCGCGGGGCCAAGGCGGCGGTGGTCATTCCGGTCACCAACCTATACCCGGCGGTCACGGTACTGCTGGCGATTCCGATTTTGAAGGAGCGGTTGTCGCGCGCGCAGCTGGTTGGCGTTGGCCTGTCGCTGGTGGCGATTTACTTGTTCAACGTGCCCGACGAGGAGGGCATTGTTTCGCCATGGCTGCACATCGCGCTAATTGCCATCTTTTTATGGGGCCTTTGCGGATTGTTGCAGAAAATGTCGACCGACCACATCTCCGCACGTTTGTCGGCAATTTGGTTTCTGCTTTCATTCGTGCCCATTGCGGCGTTCATTCGCTTGCGCGATCCATTTCCGCCTGGTGTGTCGATACAATCCTGGTTAGTCGCCGCGGCGGTCGGTTTTACGATGGCGCTGGGTAACTTCACAATCCTGATGGCCTTTGCCAGCGGCGGAAAAGCGTCGGTTATCTCGCCAATGGCGGGTCTGTACCCCTTAATCAGCATTCCTATCGCAGTGTTGGCGTTCGGCGAGCGGCTTGGATGGCGCCAAGCCGCCGGCATCGCGTGTGCCGCGCTTGCCGTAGTCATGTTATCCTACCAGTCTACGACGGAATCCGCTGATCAAGCGGCGGAAAAAGTGGATGCTACGTAATGATAACGATCACTGAGCTTCTCCAGCGCGGAACGGTCATCGGCGACGGCGGCTATTTGATCGAGCTGGAGCGGCGAGGGTATGTCGACAGCGGTTCCGGTCGCGAACAGGTTGGCACGGGCCGCGGCAGCGGCCAGTTTACGCCGGAGGTCGCGATTGAGCAGCCGGATGCGCTGCGCGAGCTGCACCGAGAGTTCTTGAACGCGGGCGCGCAGGTGCTACAGGCGCTTACGTTCTTCGGCACGCGCGAGAAGCTAAACCGCGCGGGCTACGGTGCTCAAACCGAGGCGATCAATACTGCGGCCGTCAAGCTGGCCAAGGAAGTCGCCGGTGACAGGGCCCTTGTCGCCGGCAGCGTGTCGCGTACGCAGCTCGTCGAGCGCGAAGGGCCGGCCGCGCTGGGAAAGGCGCGCGATCACATCGCCGAACAAATTCGCCTTCTCAAACACGCGGGCGCGGACTTACTCATCCTCGAGACCTTTTTCCACCTTGCAGAGATGAAAGTTGCGCTGGAATCGGCGTCCGAAAGCGGTCTCGCGGTCGTCGCCACGATGAGTTTTCGTCCCTTCGTGTCGCGGTGCAGCGACGGCCACACGCCGGCTGAATGTGCGCGAGTAATGGCCGAGTTCGGCGCCATGGCGGTCGGTGCAAACTGCGAGCAAGACCCGGCGCGCATGCTGCCCTTGCTGCGCGAAATGCGCGATGCAGCGGATGTTGCGATTGCCGCCCAGCCGGCCGCGTTCCGCACGACCGAGGATTGCCATTCATTCACGCGGCTGCCTGAATTTCCAGACGCGTTGGAATCGATTCAAATCCCACGCAGCGCGTTTGTCCAATTCGGCCGAGCCGCACGCAACGAGGGCATCCGCTACGTCGGTGGATGTTGCGGCTGCAATGCGGCCTACATTCGCGCCCTCGCCACGGGCGTCAATGCCACCGCTTGATGATCTCATGGTCGACCAGCCGCAACCTCAAAGTGCGATCGGCGTGGACATCGGCGGAACGAAGTGCGCGGCCGGGTTGGTTCGGCTTGATGACGGCCGCGTGATCGCCCGGCGCGAAGAGGCCACGCGGCCCGAGCGCGGCGGCGTCGCCGTGTTGGACGATGTGATTGCGCTCGTCGAATCTTTACAAGAAGAAGCGAAACAGCAATCCGTCCAGCCGTCGTCGATTGGAATCGGCATTTGTGAACTCGTGAGCCGTGACGGGCGGGTGCTCAGTGAGGCGACCGTCCGCTGGCAGGATCCAAGCATTCGCGAGCGGCTTGCGGCGATGGGCCTTCCGGTGCATATCGATGCCGACGTGCGAGCGGCCGCCCGTGCCGAGGCGCTTTACGGCGCCGGCCGCGATTGCCACTCGTTTGTGTATGTGACCGTGGGAACTGGGATTAGCGCGTGCCTGTTAATGGAAGGGGAGCCA
This sequence comes from Lacipirellulaceae bacterium, assembly GCA_035249585.1. Classification (GTDB taxonomy): domain Bacteria; phylum Planctomycetota; class Planctomycetia; order Pirellulales; family Lacipirellulaceae; genus JABDGM01. The sequence continues at coordinate 2,691 of DATFGJ010000676.1, read as the reverse complement.
TACGCCGGCGCGCGTGGCCTGACGGGCACCTTTGCAAGCAGCAACGGCTTAATTGCCGGAAAGGATGGGCAGCTCCATACGGGACCGCCGCTAGAGTCGTTCGCATCCGGGCCGGCACTGGCGGCGCGACTCGCGGCAGCGCGCCCTGGATTCCAAGGTGCGGCTAGGGAGGTCTTGCGCCTCGCCGCGAGTGGGGATTCGCGCGCCAGGGAAATTGTCGCATCGGCGGGCATCGCACTCGGCGCGGCGATCGCCAACCTCGTCAACATTCTCGATCCGGAAACCGTCGTGATTGGCGGCGGCTTGGGATTGGCCGCGGGGCCTTACCGAGATTTCATTGAAATCTCGTTGCGCGACCATGTCTGGTCCGAATTACATCGCGATCTCAAGATCATGTCTGCCCAGTTAGGCAACGATGCGGGTATTGTTGGCGCGGCTGCGCTGGGCAACCTCCATTGTTGAATCCTTGTCGTGCATCCATGCTCAAGACACAAGTCTTTGCCGACCATGAGGCAGTCAGCCGACACGCGGCCAACTGGATCATCGAGCGGCTTCGTCAAGAGCCGCCCGCGCTTCTTTGTCTTGCGTGCGGTACAACGCCGATGCGCACGTACCAACTCCTTGCGCAAGAGGGCGCCCGAGAGCCATCATTGTTGGGCAAGTGCCGCGTGATCAAGCTCGATGAGTGGGGCGGGCTGCCACCTGGCGACCCGGCGACTTGCGAAGAGCAGCTGCGTTCTACTCTGATTTCACCGTTGCGGTTGGATGACCGGTACATCGGCTTTGAAAGTCAGCCACACGACCCAAACGCAGAGTGCGCGCGCATGGCAACTTGGCTCGAACAGAACGGCCCCATCGACTTGTGCGTGTTGGGGCTCGGTGTGAATGGCCACATCGGATTCAACGAGCCAGGGCCGTTCCTGGAGCCGCATGCGCATGTCGCGCAGCTTTCGCAGGCTTCACTCGAACACACCATGCTTCGCGAAACTAAGCACCGGCCAGTGTATGGACTGACGCTGGGAATGGCAGATCTGCTGCAATCGCGGCAGGTGCTGCTGCTGGTCACTGGCGCGGCGAAGCGCGAACCGCTGCGCCGGTTGCTGTCCGGCGCGATTACGACGGAGTTTCCTGCTTCGTTGTTGCAGCTGCATCCTAACGCCGTGATCCTTCACGACTCCGCGGCCGCCTCGCCGCAATCGCTATGAGCTTGTTTAACGGGAAAGAGGATGACGACATACGCGCGTTACGAAGGCGCGGCACAGAGCAGCAGCCACTAAATAAGTGCCGCAGGGCTCCGGGACCGTCGTAGCTGTGGCGCCGCCGGCGGAGCCGCTCTGCGCGAAGTTTTGTCGCCAAAGGAGATAGTCGGCTTCGTTGACGCTGCCGTTGCCGGAGCCATCGGCCGCGAGGCCGATTCCCTCCGATCCGCTGGTTTTGCGCCAGATCACGTAGTCGGCCGCGTCCACGCGGCCGTCGCGATTGTAGTCGCCCGAGAGCCCGGTTTGCCGCCGCCAGACGCGCACATAGTCGACGTCCATGTGCTGCGGAAACATGGTGGACGCGTCCGGGTCGCCGTCAAAATTGCCGCCCACCGCCAGATTGAGAATGATGTTCATCGAGTTTTCGAAGATCGGCCGGTTCGCCGTTTCGCGCACCACGAAATGCAGCACGCCATCGACGTAGAAGCGCAGTAGCGTCGCTTCCCATTCGACAGCATAGATGTGAAAACCCTCGTGAAAGTTGACATCCACGCCGTTTATCTCGGCCGAGTAAGTATCGAACAGGTACTCGTGCTCGTCGCAGCACGGCTCCGAGGGGTCCGTCTGCCAATGATAGGCGCTGCTCACTTGCGTGGGCTCGCTGCCACGATTTTCCATGATGTCGATCTCGCCGCCGGTCGGCCACTGCTTAGCTCTAGGCAGCAGCCAGAACGCGGGCCACATGCCCTGCGTTGTTGGGAGGTCAATCCGGGCTTCGAAGCGGCCAGGCCCAAATGTCTGCCAGCTCTCCAGCCGCGCAGAACGGTATGCTTTGCCATCCAGCGGCTCGTCGGTCGCGGTGATTCGCAGTTTGCCGTCAACAATCGACGCCTGCTGCGGCACGTAATACTGTTTCTCGTCGTTGAAGCTGTTGCGGCGTGTGAGGATGTCCCAATTCTCTTGGCTCACCGCTTCGCCGTCGAACTCATCCTGCCAGTGAAGCTCCCACCCCGGCACATCCGGCACCTCGGCCGCAGCGGTTGCCGCGAGGAATGCTGACGCGGCAAACACCGTGGCGCAATAGATGAAAACCCAGATTCTGAAGCGCAGGTGATTCATGCGTAACGCGTCTAACAGAATGAATAAAACCGGCAAGAATGCGATGAACGCCAAGTTAAGACGTCCGCTCTATTTGGATTTCTTGGCGCGCTCGGCGTCCTTGGCGGTTTCATATCGCTACCCACGCCGTCAATTATACACTTCACGGCTTTGATCGGTCGGCGGGGTTCAGCGACGGCACGCGACGGCGCACATTACCAAACAGGAAAAGGCGAAAACGAGAGCGGTTGGCTCGGGTACAGCACTGGCGCCTAAACCGCTGCCGGCACCGTCCGGTACGTCAAAGTTCATGCGCCACGTGTTATAGCCGCCCGGGTCGCCGCCGAAAGCGCCTGGATTCTTGCGCCAGACGACGTAATCGGCGGCATCGACG
>DATFGJ010000675.1:0-7580 GCA_035249585.1 Lacipirellulaceae bacterium | reverse complement strand
TGAATATTTGGTATGCGGCCGGCATCATTGGCGTGTTTTTGCTGCTTGGCGCGCTTGCGGCCACGATCAACTTTGCCTGGGGCGGTCAATTCGGCAGCGTGTGGTTCAATGCCGCCATTGCCGCCGTCGTTTTCGCCATGGCGCTGAGCCTGTTAGGAGTATGGGAGATTCCCATCCCGGGGTTCTTTGGCAGCTCCAACGTGCAGGCAGCAGCCGCCCAAGAGGGGCCGCTCGGCGCGTTCTTGAAGGGAGTCGTGACGACGATCCTTGCCACGCCTTGCACCGCGCCCTTCATGGCGTCGGCCGTTGCTTGGGCCGTCGACCAGCCGACTACGATTACATTAATCGTCTTCGCGAGCTTGGGTTTCGGCATGGCCAGCCCATATCTGCTCGTGGGCGTGTATCCGGAGCTGTTGCGATTCTTGCCGAGGCCGGGGGCTTGGATGGAAACGTTCAAGCAGCTCATGGGTTTTGTGCTGCTGGCCACCGTGGTGTTCATCCTCTCGTTTATCCAGCCTGCGGCTGTCGTGCCTACGATCGCGTTGCTGTTGGGAATCGGGATCGCATGTTGGGTATTGTCGCGCACTTCGCTTGCCGCTGAGCTGACGGACCGGCTTTGGTCCTGGGCGAAAGCGGGCACGATCGTCACTGTGTCCATCGGCGTGTCGGTTGTGATGTTTCGTCTGGCCAGTGCTCCGCCCGAAGCGGCCTGGCAGCCGTTTTCGCTGGAGCGCCTAAAACAGGTCGCGGTCGATGAAGGCCGAACCGTGCTGGTCGACTTTTCGGCGGAGTGGTGCCTCAATTGCAAGTTTTTTGAACGGACCGTCTTGCACACGGAGCCGATCAGGACGGCAATTGAGCGTGCCGGCGCGCTGACAATGTACGCCGACTTCACCGACTATCCAGAGGAGATCGATCGCACGATCAGGGCGTTGGGAGCGAACGGCGTTCCGGTAATCGCCATCTTTCCGGGCGACGACCCGTACAGGCCGATCGTCTTCCGCGGCAGCTACTCGCAGCAGAAGTTGATTAGCGCTCTGCAAAAAGCAGGCAGCGGCCGCGCACGCCTGGAAGGCGTCGGAATCGCTGAGGCCAGCGCCGCTGGCGCACCGGTGAATTGAGTGCCTTCGGGTGCCACTGCTGGTCGAAGATCCGCCGTGGCGGACTCGTCCAGCAGTGCTACTCTGGCAAACCTCTTGCGGGTTATTTAGACCTTCCCGCCAACAACTGCAGCAGCAGCCGCGCATCCTTCGGCGCCGCGCTCTTTTGATCGTTGTCGAAGTAGCAAAACACGGTGCGACCCTGCCGCTTCCACTTGCGGATCGCCGCGGCCCACTCGCGCAGCGTCTTGAGAGGGTAACGGTCCTTGTACTCGCCCGTCGGGCCGTGGCCGCGAATGTACACGTGGTCGGCCGTCACCACCCACGGCGCCGGCGCGGCGATGTGATCCGACAGGCACAAGGCCACATCGCGCTTTCGCAGTAGCGTGAGTATGTCCTTCTCGTACCAGCTCGCGTCGCGAAACTCGAACGCGTACTTGTACTTCTTCGAGAGCAACTTCAGGAAGGATGACAGCCGCTCGCCGTCCGCCTTGAAGCGCGCGGGCAGTTGAAACAGCACTGGCCCGGCCTTGCGGCCCAGCACCTTGAGCCGCGTTTCCATGAGCTCGATGCTGTTGGCCGATTTGTCGCTGAGCCGCTTCCAATGCGTGATGAATTTCGACGCCTTCCAGGCGAACAGAAACTCATCCGGCGTTTGGTCGCGCCACGCCTCGACGGCCTCCAGCGACGGCGTGCGATAAAACGAGCCGTTGATTTCGGTCGTGGCAAATTGCTGGGCGTACCAATTCAGCCACCTCTTCTTTGGCATGTCTTTCGGATAGAACGGTCCGCGCCAGCCGTCGTAAGTCCAACCCGACGTGCCGATCCAGATTTTGCCCATTCGAAGTGCTCAAACGACCGGGCGATCGACGGCCGTGCCCGCCGCCGTCGTTGCCGCGGGTGAACGCACGATGATTCCGCGCACGATTAGCGCCACGCCGATCGCCGCTAACGCAAGTGCCAGCGACCAATGAGCATTGATAAGCAGCAGGCCGGCCAGCAGCGCAAGCACATAACCGAACTGCAGCTCCAGCGGCTCGCTGTTGAGCGCTCGCCAGAACATGCCAAACGCCGCTACGACGGCAATCAACGTACCCAGGACTTCGCGCGTCCATTCGACTGCAGCTTCTGCGTCGTCCCTGTCGTCAGGGATGTCGATCAATGGCAACGCGATAAGGAACACGAGGGCTACAACGCCGGCCGCTACGGCGAGCGGAATCACTTCACGCCACAGAAGCTCCGGCCGAATAATTTCACGCATGACAAACTCCTCTACAGGAATAACGGTCGCGCAACAACGCCTACCAATAGCGTAGCTTGCTTTTTGTATAATCAGCGAGAGCTTAAAACAAGGGAGATGAACGGCATCCGGCCGGCCAATCTCCCTACTTGGCCCGCCGCCAAACCTCGTTGTATGGATTCTCGACGCCGATTTGAGTGTACTTGTCTCCCACCACCTTGATTTTGAATTTGAACTTCTGGCCGACGGCGCTGATGCTCTCCTCAATGGCGTACTCAATTGTCTCGATATATTCGTCGCCATCGAGCGTGTACGTCCCGCCGTGGTGAAAGATGACCTTGCCGTCGTCGTCGGCCTCGGTAATGAGCCAGTGTTTTCCGGTGAAGAACTTCAGCCGCTTGGTTGGCGTTTCCTCTTCACTGTCGGGCGTACCCACGAGCGTCCACGCTCCGATTAAATCCGTGGCCAGCTTGGAAGGCTCGGCCTCCGGCTTCGGCGCATCCTCCTGGGCATGGATCCCGGATACTGCCGCGACTGACAAAATGACAACGGCGGCGAACGCCCAAGTCGTCCACGCAAACATCTTCCGCGTGCAGCAGTTCATTGGAGGCTCCTTCTGGCATTTTGCCTGAGAACGATTGCCGACAGAATTGAAATTACGATTCCGTTGCCGACCATGCGACCTCTTGATTGCCGTCCACGGCACGGCCGATCGTCCAGCTCGAGAGCCCGGCCCGGGCAAGTTGCTGCTGAATGCTCTCCGAGTAGTAGGGACTGACGACGAGTACAAGGCCGACGCCCATGTTGAACACGCGATACATTTCGTCGTCTTCGACTTCGCCCAGCTGCTGCAGCCACTCGAACACCGGCAACATCGGCCAGCTGCCGCGGTCGATCGTCGCGCCGACGCCGGGCGGCAGGATTCGGGCCAGGTTCTCATGCAGTCCCCCGCCCGTAATGTGCGCGATGCCGTGAACAACTCCCTTCACTTTGTAGTAGTTCAATATGCTTCGCACCGGGCGCGCGTAAATGGTCGTCGGCCGCAGCAGCAGCTGACCCACGGTTGTGGGAGGCGTCTCTGACGCCGAATCGCGATCGGAGATCGCTCCTACAATTTCCTTGGGGACGCTGTCGCTGACATCCAGCCCCGCGATTTCGAACACAATCTTGCGCACGAGGCTGTAGCCGTTCGAATGCAGCCCGCTGGAGGCCACCCCGAGCACGATGTCGCCCGGCACAATGGCCGAGCCGTCGATCACCTTCTGACGCTCGACGACGCCAACGCAGAAGCCCGCCAGGTCGTAATCGTCGCCGCCATACATGTCGGGCATAATGGCCGTTTCGCCGCCAATGAGCGCCATGTCGCTTTCGACGCAGCCGTCGCTAATGCCCGAGACGATCGATTCGAGCAATGCCGGGTCGTCGCGGCCCATCGCTACATAATCGAGAAAGAAAAGCGGCTCGGCCCCGCAACAAAGCACGTCGTTGACGCACATCGCCACAAGATCGATCCCCACAGTGTTATGGACGCGGGCACGCTGGGCGACCTTCAGCTTCGTGCCTACGCCGTCGGTGCCGGAAACCAGCACGGGGTCTTTGTACCGCCGCGCAAAGAGGCCGTCGCTAAAGTCGAGCTGAAACAGGCCGGCAAAACCACCTTCGGCCGGCAAAACTCGCGGCGAATGCGTCCGCCGCAAAAGTCGCGGCAGCCGCGACATCGACTGGCGGTAGATCTCGAGATCGACGCCGGACTGTTTGTAGGTGGCCTTTGCCATAGGATAGCGCGATTCTACGGGCCGCGAGGCATTACAGGGAAGGGGACGGCAGGGCTTAAACCAGACACGGAGACACGGAGAGTCGGTATTGCCAATGAATCTCCTTGTCTCCCCCTCACTTTGTCTCCCCCTCTCCCTGTCTCCTTGTCTATCGAATGACCTGGGTGCATTGCGCCCGTGATCCATGTCGCGCCGCTAATGCGGCTCGAAACAAGGATTCTAGCCGGCGAAGCTCTGCGGTAGGATGGCACCGCATTGAAGTGTGCATTGTCTTGTGGTCGAAGTTAAGGACGCTTCGCGGCGCGATCGCCGCTCTCGGCCGGCCGCTTTATCGGCACAGTCCGCAGAGTCTCGTCCGTCGCGCGCGGCGCAATCCTTCAACTCTTTTCGACACGAGCCAAGGCAGCATGTTTACTACCGCGACGAGTTTGTTTTCGCGCCACGCCTTCGTGGTCATGCCCAAAACCGCCCGCAAAACCGAGCTGCCGCATTTGCAGTTCAGCTATCCGCTGCCTTATGGCGCGGTGCTGCGCGACAGCGGCGTGCAGTTTGTGGTTTACAGCCGCTCGGCAACCGCCATGCGCGTGCTGCTGTACAACCGCGTGTCTGACCACGAGCCGCATCGACTCATCGAGTTCAACCCCGAGAACGACCGCTGGGGCGATATTTGGAGCATTTTCGTTCCAGGCGTGACGGCCGGCCAGTTATATCATTTCCAGGCTGAGGGCCCGTTCGACCCGGCGCGCGGCGACCGATTCAATGCAAATGCGCGATTGATCGACCCGTATGCGCGGGCACTTGCCGGGCGCTTCCTGCCGGCCGACGACGGCATCGCGCGCCCGCCCAAGTGTGTGGTGGTCGACGACACCTTCGATTGGAAAGGCGACCGTCATCTCAAGCGTCCGCTTTCGGAAACGATCATCTACGAGCTTCACGTCCGCGGGTTCACGCGGAGCCCTTCGAGTGAAGTCAATCAGCCGGGCACGTACGCCGGCGTCGTCGAAAAAATCCCGTACTTGAAATCGCTGGGCATCACGGCCGTCGAGTTGATGCCGATCATGGAGTTCCCCACCGAAGAAGCCGACGGCTCGAAGCCCGCGCGCCCCAACTACTGGGGTTACGACCCAATGGCATTCTTTGCGCCCCATCGCGGATACATGGAAGGCCATAAGCCGGGCGACCAGGTGCGACAATTCAAGGAAATGGTCCGCGAGCTGCACGCCGCCGGCATCGAAGTGATTCTTGATGTCGTGTTCAATCACACCGCGGAAGGCAACGAGAAGGGGCCCACGTTCAGCTTCAAGGGCCTCGAGAACCGCGTCTATTACATGCTCAATGATGACGGCACGTACCGCAATTACTCAGGTTGCGGCAACACCGTCAACGGCAACCACCCGATCGTCCGCGAGATGATTTTTCACTGCCTGCGACATTGGGTGCATAACTACCACATTGACGGCTTCCGCTTCGACCTTGCCTCGATCCTCAGCCGCAACCGGAAGGGCGAGCTCGTGCCCAACCCGCCGATGGTTGAGCTGATCGCCGAAGATCCGATGCTGGCCGACACGAAAATCATCGCCGAAGCGTGGGACGCCGCCGGCGCCTACCAGGTCGGCTCGTTCGCCAACCAGCGCTGGGCCGAATGGAACGGCCGCTATCGCGACGACTTGCGCCGCTTCTGGCGCGGCGACTATGGTATGACCGGACCCATTGCCACGCGCCTTTCAGGCTCGAGCGACTTGTACCAGCCCAGCGGTCGCCGGCCCTATCACAGCATCAACTTCATCACTTCACACGACGGCTACACGCTGAACGACCTGGTAAGCTTCGAACGCAAGCACAACCTGGCCAACCTGGAGGACAACCGCGACGGCGAGAACAACAACTACAGCGCCAACTACGGCGTCGAAGGACCCACGCGTCGCAAAGGCATCGTGGAGCTGCGCACGCGGCAGGCGAAGAATTTTTTGGCGTCCCTGCTGCTAAGCCAGGGCGTTCCGATGATCCTCTCGGGTGATGAAGTGCTCCGCACCCAGCGCGGCAACAACAACGCCTACTGCCAGGACAACGCGCTTAGCTGGTTCGACTGGCGGCTGGTCGAGAAGAACGCCGAAATGATGCGTTTCGTACAGGCGCTCGCGGCCTTCCGCCGGCGGCAGCCCAATGTGCGCCGCGGCGCGTTCCTCACCGGAAAGGCCGCGAAGCCAGGGATGCTGCCGGACGTGAGCTGGTACAGCCCCGACGGCCGCCCGATCGACTGGAACGGCAACGGTCCGAGCCTCACAAGCGTGTTCGGCACGAGCGGCATCGACCACGTCGCCGCCCGGCCGGTGATGCTCATGCTGCACGCCGGCCGCGAGCCACAGCACTTCGCTGTGCCGCCGGCCGCCGCTGCGATTCCCTGGCGGCTAATTGTTGATACGGCCGCCGCGTCGCCGCATGACGTTTATCCCAATGCCGATGGCCCCGCGCCGGGCAAAGAAGCGATCGTCCTCGAGCCGCACACGCTGCGCTGCTATGTGGCGGAATAACCCCCACGCACGGGCGTCGGGGCTTAGCGTCGGCGGCCACGCCGACTTTACCGCCGCTAAACATCGCCGGCTCTTTAAATTCGGCGTCGCCGCCGACGCCAAATACTCCTGCGCGATCCTTGCCACATCTGTTATATTGCATCGCGAATCATAACTTCCCGGCTCCGCGCTCCATGCCCACCCCCATCCACGTCATCGGCATCGGCGACGACGGCCTGGAGGCCGTGCCGGCCAGTGTGCGCCAAGTCATCGCCGAAGCCGACGTATTGCTCGGCACCGAACGCACGCTCACCCTTGTGCCCAAGTCGAAGGCCGAGCGGCACGCCATTTCTAGCGACCTTAATCAGCTGGTCGCCACGATCCAGCGCGCTGGCGACAGGCGCGTCGTCGTCTTGCTTTATGGCGACCCGATGTTTTACGGCCTGGCGCGATACGTCTCCGAGCGGCTCGGCAAGGAGCGATTTGTCGTCGTGCCGCATGTATCGAGCATGCAGCTGGCGTTTGCCCGCGTGATGGAGACGTGGGAAGAAGCGTACCTCAGCGACCTGGCGAAGCACCCGCTTGATGCCGTGCTGGAAAAAATCCGCACGGCCCAAAAGGTCGGCCTGTTCACGACCGATCAGTGCGGCCCGGCCGACGTGGCCAAGGCGCTCCTTGGCCGGCATATCGATTACTTCACCGCTTACGTTTGCGAAAATTTGGGCGCCCGCGACGAGCGCGTGACGCGCGGGACCTTAAAGGAAATTGCCGCCCACAAATTCGATCCGCTCAATGTGCTGATTCTTATTCGCGACCCGAACGCGCCCGACCGACCGCGCGAAGCGGTCGGCCGCCGGCTGTTCGGCAACCCCGACGAAGCGTTCCTGCAGTCGAAGCCCAAGCAAGGCTTGCTGACGCCCGCCGAGGTGCGCTCGATCGCGCTTGCGCAAATGGA
>DATFGJ010000674.1:0-7922 GCA_035249585.1 Lacipirellulaceae bacterium | reverse complement strand
TCCCATGTGTCGCTTTGCTCGTCCTTGAACCTGAGGCCTTGCTTGGCTTCGGCGAGCATCGCGTTGTAACCTTCGGTCCGCGCCTTCACGGCGAGCGCGCGGCCGATCGCCAGGTCGAAGCCAGCTTGCAAGCGCGGCTTGGTGAGCTTGTCGCGATCGGATTCGCCTTGCCGCAGAAGGGCGGCGAGCGCGCCGATTTTCGGCTCCAGCTTGGCGGCCGCCCGCTGGGCATTCGACAAATCGCGAGCGAACTGGCCATCATCCACGCGCGGGAACGTCAATCGGACATCTTCCATCGGCGTGATCGCCGAGAGCCGGGCCGCTTCGACGAGCGCCGCGTAGGCCCGGTTTGATTTCACCTCCTGGTAATACTGCTGGACCGGCACATATTCGGGCCGGTAGTTTCGCATCACACGCGGGTCGAAGAAGGATGTGAGGTGCGAGGCCATCGCTGCCGTTTCCCAAGGCTCGATGTTTTCGCCCACTTTGCGGTTCGGATGCACTGTGAAATACAATCCGCCGGTTTCGTAAGCCAGCCGCGACAGGCCGAAGGGGCCAAAGCCGGAATCCATCTGCTTTTCCATCTCCTCGCGGCCGCCAAAGAGGAGCTTGATCCGCTCGGGCAAGAGCGATTCCGGCCCTTGGTGCACCGGGGCCCACTGCGGCGATTGATCGAAGTTCGGGTCCGGGTCGACCCATTTCACGTAGGCCGTGTCGCGCCCAAACGGCGCCGGCACGCCGATCACGTACACGGGCATCGCAAATTTGCGGCACGTGTCCACCGTGGCGTCGAGCGCGGCCATGTCGTCGCCCGCCTCGTCGGTGAATACGACGATCATCACATTGCGGCGCGGCCGCGCCAGCCGATGATGCCGGAATTTTTGCGCCAGGAAACCGACGGCTTGAAACACATTTTCTTGCCCGTTCGGGTCATCGGTTACCGCGCGGACGGCCGCTTTGATTTCCGTCAGCTCATCGGTCGGTTTGGGCGTAAGCAGCTCGACGCGTGTGCCAAATTCGGCAATCGCCGTGAGCAGCGGCTCCTCGCCATGCCGTTTGAACGCGTCGTTGCCGGCCGACTCGATAATTCGAAGCTGCTTGTACACGCGGTCGAACCGCTTGGCGATCGACTCGCGCTGCGGCTTGAGGCTGCCCGACTGATCGAACAGCCATACAACAAGCGTGGGCCGTTCATCGAGCGAGAGCAGGATTTCATGTGTGATGCGATCGACGGCTCCAACCGCCCCGCTGGTGCCGACACTGCCGGCGCCCTTCACGATGACGTTTTCAGGGATGTTCGGGCCTTCCAGGATCGTGCGATCGAACTCGTGGACCTCGATGTCGCCGACCGAGGTGGTTGGATCGAGCTCATATACCAGCTCCGAGCGGTCGGCCTGGACGGGCGCCGAGGGCCTGGCCGCTTCCAGCCCGCCTTCGCTCAGCATGCCGACTTGCTCGTGGACCTCCGGAGAGAAATGGAATTCTTGGGGCACGAGCTCTTCATCGAACTGCTCCAGCGGCATTGCCGAAAGCATGACGCGCTCGCGGATCGGCACAAATAGCGTCAGGTAGGCGAGGACGATAAGGACCGTCATGTGGACGGCCAGGCTAACCAGCCAGGCCGCGCCGTCGCGCAGCAGCGTCGGATCCCTCAGCCAGTCGCTGGGTCGCCAAGAGAGCCGCTCTTTTTCAACGACGGCCAATGACGATTACCTCTAACGTTCCGCAGGAAAAGCAGGTCGCGGCGGGTTGAACCGCGTCCCTCTCACCATTCTCGATGATTGTCGCCAATTCGGCAACTGCGCGGCGGTGCCCTCATCGCCCCGTTGCTTTTTCGAGTGTTTACTGGGGCGTTGCCCCAGCCACCCCGAAGCGATCTGGCAACGCCACAGCTGGTTCACGCCAGTAGATTCGCGGCTCGCCCGATATAATAATGCAAAGCCGGCAAGGCGTTTTCTTCAGCTGCCTTGGCCGCCGATATCCCAACCATGCTCAAGGGAGAGACTTCCGATGATCGCCTCTCGCCGGATCGTGTGCGTCGCGGTCGTTTTCGCGGCGTGCTGTGCGTCGCGGGCCGGTGCTCAATCTCGCCCCGCGCCGCCAGCCGAAGTGGTTTCCCTCCAGACCAGTGACGGGGTGCAGCTCAAGGCGACCTATTATCCGAGCGCGTCGCGGGGGACGCCCCGCGGAAAACAAGTCACGCCCGTCGTCCTGCTGCATGACTATAAGAACACCCGCGCGATATTCGCCCCGCTCGCACAGCGTTTGCAGTCGCCCGGCGAGAGCGAAGGGGATCGGCCCTCATTCGCGGTGGTCACCGTCGATCTGCGCGGCCATGGGGACAGTACGAAGCAAATAACAGCCGATGGATTTCAATTCGAGCTGGATGCGGCCCGGCTCACTAAACCAGGCGTATTGGCCATGGCCGGTTTGGATATGGAGGCCGTGCGAAGTTTCCTGGTCGCGAAGAACGACGCCGGCGAGTTGAATCTCAATAAACTTTGCCTGGTAGGCGCGGGGATGGGCGCCAACGTGGCGGCGAACTGGGCCGCGCAGGATTGGGCCGCGCCAGCGCTTGCCATCGGCAAGCAAGGGCAGGATGTGAAGGCCCTGGCGCTCGTCTCGCCGAGCTGGTCGTACAAAGGATTGTCGATGCAGGGGCCATTGCGATTCCGGCCGCTCGCGCAGAACGCGGCGTGGCTCATCATCTATGGCGAGGGGGACGACAAGGCGAAAGCCGACGTGCGGCGGATCGAAAAGCAGCTCGAGCGTTACCACCCCGAGCCAGCAGCTGACGCTGGCGTTCTCCGTGGCCTGTCGGTCGTGCCCTGGAAATCCAAGCTGCAAGGCGACACGCTTCTCAAACAAGTCGGCCCGCCGCTTGAGGATCCGCTCATCAAATTCCTGGTGGAACAGGTTGCCAAGCACGAATATCCATGGCTGAGCCGCCTGAAAAGGTAGTAGGCACACGGAGTGTGGCTGCTACTTTGCTACGGAACACGGAGTGCGCGTGCAACCGGCCGCGGCTGAGTTAGATGTGCGCGGGGCATTAGTGCGCCGCCGGGCGGAACGGGCCGTACGGGCACGAGGCCGCCGCGCGAGGCCGCGTGGATCGTCGCCGCCTGAGGAAGCAGTGATTGCGGCGACTGAACATCAGAGTGCAGCGAGGCCGAGCGCGAGGGGATCATGAGCTCGGCGCCGATCGGCAGGACGTCCGGATGCGAAAGCACTTGCCGGTTCAGTTCGTAGATTTCATTCGCTCGGCGCGGGTCATCGAGATAACGCTGGGCGAGCTTCGCCAACGAATCTCCGTCGACGACGATGTGCGAGCGCGATTCATATTCAGGCGCGTTATTCACGGGCGGCAGGCGAGTATCGTGTGCGCTGGGCGCAGCCCGATCGGCGACGATATCGGTAGCGGGCGCCGTTTCGCCAAGCTGCGCGCGGTTCTGCGAGTACTGCGCCTGCACCAGGATGCTCGGAGCGCTATTTACCGCTCCGCCTGAGGACATGCCTTCGGGCGGCGAATTGAGACCAAACCTGGCCGGTTGCGGCACGTCTTTTACGGTTATCCGCTCGCGTGGTTGCGTGACAATCGGCCGCGGCGCTTCTTTGCGCAAGGTGGCGCGCGGCGCGAATTGGATCGTTGCGGCTGAATCGGCCGCTGGGCCGGCGGCTAATGGCGGCGCCGACACGGCGGCCAGCTCAAACTCGTTTTGCGAGCGATTATCGAATGCATCCCGCACGTCCTCGACGATGCGATCGAAAGCCGATGCGGGCGGCGGTTGTACATCCGGCACCAGGCGTGCGCGGGCTTCGCTTAATGAATTGGGAAGCGAGTCGGAAATCTCAGGCGCGGCTTCGGGCGCGGGCGCCCGATCCGCGAGCGGTTCGGGCCGCCGGATGATTTGCAATTGCGGCGCGCCGAGTTGAGAGGCGACGCCATACCCGGCCGCCACGAACGCGGCCGCCATAAGAATCTTTTTAATCGGTGTCACGAGCCGAACCTCGTAGGAGAGCCTGCGCGCGACAGTCATCACTCCGTGACCGCCGGCGCTGTGAGGCAAACGATCGGTTCGTCCGTGAACAATCCCAAGGACCGCGCAGCATCACCGCGCAGTCAGTATGTTCTTCGGCAGCCAGAGGCACGGAGTTCGAACCGGCTGCGCTTTGATTGATGTTTTTTGACGGCGTCGCGGTCGGAAATGCGGCGAAGCTAGAGTTCGACGCGCAGGCAAAGTTTGCGGCCGGGAGCGCTCGCAGGAGGAGCGGCGGGTGCGTGCACCCGCCCTACGCCGTCGCTTCCGCTTCCGCCGTCGATAGCGATGCGCCGCTCAACCACAGCAGGACCGGCGCGGCGATGTACACCGTGCTGTACGTGCCGGCGATCACGCCCACGAGAAACGCGAATGCAAAGCTGTGGATCCCTTCCCCGCCAAAGAAATACAGGATCACCACGACCAGGAAGACCGTGAGGGCCGTAAGGATCGTGCGGCTCAGGCATTGATTGACGCTGGCGTTCACCATCTGCGGAGTGAGGTTCGGGCTCTTGCCCTTGATCTCGCGCAGCCGATCGAACGTGACGATCGTGTCGTTGAGCGAATAACCGATGATCGTCAAAAGCGCGGCCACGATCGTCAGGTTGATCTGGAAGGCTTCCAGCTGAAGCGCTTCGGCCAGCGGCGGCACGGCACTGACGATGTACGCGCTGAGGGCCATCATGCCGATCGTCACGAGCACATCATGCACCAAGGCGGCGCCGGCCGCCAGGCCGTAAGTCACCTTCTGGAATCGCAGCCACAGGTACGCGATCACCCCGGCGAGGCTGATTACGATCGCGTACAGCGCCTGAACCTGCATGTTCGAAGAGACGCGGCCACCAATCTCATTTGCCAACGGAAACAGCGGGCTGGCGGCCATCTCTTGCTTGAGCTTGTCGAGGACGCTGGTGACAGCCGCTTCATCCAATCCCACGAAGCGCGCGGTCCACTCCTTGTACCGAATGCCGCTGCCCGGCTGGTAATCCGGGTTCGTGAGAATAGGCTCGATGCCTTCATGGCCCATGTCGGTGAGCACCGCTCGGAGCGATTCGCGCAGGGCGTCATGGCTGACGCCGTCTTCCTTCGCATAGCCCTCACCAGTATTTATGCGCAGTTTTGCTTCGACACCCGTGAAGTCGCCCTCCGTGTACGGCTTCAAGCCGCTGAACTCGAGCGAGTACGTCATGAGCTGCTCGCCGAACGAGGTGGCGACGATCTGCTTGGCCTTATCCACCGATTGCTCGCTCGTATCCAGCTGGTAGCGAGTGTTCGTGGTGCCGCGCTCGACGATCAGCAGATTCTTGTCGGCCAGCTCTGTCTCCGATAGCGCAGCCCGGACATCGGAGATGGGCATTCGCTCGGAGGGCTTGAGCGCGAACGTGACCGAAGAGCCGCCCGTAAAGTCGATGTCGAAAAGCTGCGCCCCGCGGAAATAAACCGCCACCATGCCTACCGCGATGAGCGCCAGCGACAAACCGATGGCCACCCAGCGCGCGCCCAGAAAATCGTAGTTGGGCGCCGACAGGATCTTCATCATCTGCACGTTCTTCACCCAGCCGCGGCGCTCGGCCACGTCGAACACCAGCCGGGCGAAGAAGATCGCCGTAAACATGCTCGTGAGAATGCCGAGAATCAACGTAACGGCAAAGCCCTTCACCTGGTCGGTGCCGATGTAGAACAGCACGATGCCGGTGATGATCGTGGTAACGTTCGAATCGATGATGGCGCTCATCGCCCGCCCGAAGCCATTGCGGATGGCCATGCGCAGCGCGGCCCCGCTCTTGAGCTCTTCTCGAATCCGCTCGTAAATCAGCACGTTAGCGTCGACCGCCATACCGATCGTGAGCACCAGGCCCGCCAGGCCGGGCAGCGTGAACGCCGCCTTGATCATCACCATCAGCGCCATCACCAGCAGCAGATTGAACGTCAGCGCCAGGCAGGCCACGATGCCCGCGAATCGGTAGTACACGAGCATGAACAGCACGACGGCGATCATCGCTCCGGCGATCGCCACTTTGCCCTTTTCGATCGTTTCGGCGCCGAGCGTGGGGCTGATCACTTCCTGGCTGATCGGCGTTTTGTTGAGCGCGGCGGGCAAGCTGCCGGCGTTGAGCACTTCGATGATGTGCTCGACTTCACGCTCGGTCATGTTGCCGCCGCTGATCGTGCCTTTATCGGAAATCGTGGTGATGATTCGCGGGGCGCTGAGCAGCATTTTGTCGAGAACGATTCCCAGATGTCGATAAACGTTCGGCGTCGCGGGATTCGGCTTGTTCTGGCTTGTCAGTCGCCGGAACAGTTGGGCGCCCTGGCGGTCGAACGAGAAGTGGACGGCCAGTCCGGCGCCGGTCTCGTCTAGGCCTTTGCTTGCAGATGCCAGGTACTTGCCCGTGACGGTCAGGCCAGGGGGCTCGGTTAGGACAAGCGCTTCGGGACGGCCGTTTGCCAGGCGCTTGACGAGCCCGCTGTCGTCCGGCTCATCGACCGGGCCGAACTCATTCACGTCATAGGCGACCCACTCGGCGACCTTGTTGCCGCCAAGCATCACACTTTTCTGGCTGGGCGGGAGCAGCTTGGCCTGCTCGATGATGGCGCGGTCCTCGCCGCTGCGCCGAGAATCGGCCGTGATGCGAAATTCAAGCTGGCCGAGGTCGGTGATCCGACGCTTAACGAACTCCATTTCGTCTTCGCCGGTCTCTGGAATGATGATTTCGACCGCTTGGCCGTAAGCCCGAATCGTTATTTCTTTGGTGCCGTCCGGGTCGAGGCGCTTCTTGAGCGCGGCGATCAGCTCCCTGAGCTGGAATTCACGGCCGCCCGCGCGGATTTGCTGTTCGTCTTCAGGCGCACCAGTTTGCGAGGTGGCTTGCGGCTCCGCTGCAGATGTTTGGTCAAGCTCGTAGATGAGCGTAATGCCACCGGCCAGGTCGGGGCCAAACTTGAACTCGCCGAATGCGCAAACGAAGATCGAGACGACCATCACGGCCAGCACCAGGCTGATCTTCCAACCGTGGTCCGGCATTTTCCATTGCTTCGCCAGGTAGCTTCCCAAAGCGACCGCACCGACGACGAGCGCAAGAACCAGGAAAAGCTGCAGTCCGGTGCTCATTCCGCCATCTGACGTTGTTGGCGCCGTCTGGCCTGTGGCCGTCGTGATTTGTTCAGTCGCTTGTTCGGCCAATGGCTCCTGAGTCCCGCCGGCCGGCAGCGACGATTGGCGCGCGGGCACCTCATCATCCATCGATTCGGCGCCTGGTTCTGCCGTAAGGTCGCCATCGTCACCGGTATCTCCAGTCGGCTCTGGAGTGCCCACAGGTTGAGTCAGAACGGGAGTGTTTGAGGCGGGTCGATCGGCTCCAGTCGTCGGCGCGGCTGCATCCGCATTCGATTCATCCGTGGCGGCTGCATCCGCCGCCGCGTCGCGTGCAGGCTCCTGGGCAAGGACGCCGGCGGGCGCGAACGTCAGAGCCGTCACGGCAAGCGCCAAGATTAGTGAGATTGATGCGAGTTTCATTCCGCTTTTCTTCATTTCTATTCCACAATAAAGCCGTATTTCTGCGTCACACCGCCCGGCGTAAGGTTCAACTTCCCGCGGCCGCTTTTCCCTTGTTCGGCGCCGCGCCGGATTCTTGATCCTCGGCCGTTACTACGCGGGCGATGGCAGACATGTTGATCTTCAGCTTCGTACCGGTCGATTCGTCGACGCGAATGGTTACGCGATCGGCGTCGCGCTGCACGTTCGTGACCACGCCATAAATGCCGCCGATCGTGACCACGCGGTCATTTTCTTTCACATTGCGCACCATCTCGCGGAGCTCCTGCTCCTTGCGTTTCTGTGGCCGGATCAGCATGAAGTAAAACAAGAACATGATGATCACCATC
>DATFGJ010000673.1:0-3758 GCA_035249585.1 Lacipirellulaceae bacterium | reverse complement strand
GGACCGTGGACCTTGACGCGCTCCAGCTCGTTGTTGCCGCATTCGCCCAAGCCGTGCAAAAACACAAGCAGCGGCCAGGGCCGTCCGTCGGCCTTATATTCGCGCGGCGTGAAAAGCAGATAGTGAATCATGATATCGTGGGGCAAGCCGCCCTCGTCGATCTGCACTGTCACTTGCTGCGGCAGCTGTTTGCCTGGCTCAATCTTCAGATCGCCGCTAGCTTCGAGCATGAATATCCCCAAAAGAAATACGAGCAGCAGTAGTTTCATGAATCTGCACTCCGCTTAGCGATTTAATCACCGGCCCTGTAAGGGCGCAATATGATAGCCAGGGCGCAGCCGTGCGTCGCCAACGCAATATAATAATCAAGCGCTGAAACGGCCGGATACAGCCCGTTCGGAAAACGTTGCCGCCCCATGATCATAATCCACGAGCTCACGAAGCGATTCTACAGCGGCGGCTGCCCGATTATTGCCGTGAACCGGCTGTCGTTTACGGTCGCGGCAGGAGAGGTCTACGGTCTGTTGGGACCAAACGGCGCCGGCAAAACGACGACGATCCGCATGATTGTGGGTCTTTTGCGGCCGGACGAAGGTTATGCCGAAGTGCTCGGTTTCCGCACCAGCGAGGCGCCCGATGAGGTGAAATCCCGGGTGGGTCTGGTGGCCGCCAGCGACGGCGTGTATCCCTGGCTCAGCGTGCGTGAAATGCTGCTGTTCTTCGCCGACCTGTACGGCCTTCCGCCGCGCCAGGCCCGCGATAACCTCCGCACGCTCAGCGAGCTGTTCAATCTCACGAGTTTGCTGGATCGCCGCTGCGCCATTTTGAGCACCGGCCAGCGGCAGCGAGTCACGCTCGCCCGGGCGCTGATGCACGCGCCGCCCGTAATGCTGCTCGATGAGCCGACGCGCGGGCTCGACGTCTTGGGCAGCCAGGTCGTGGTCGATTATGTCCGCCGGCTCCGCGACGAAGGCAAGGCTCTCATTGTCAGCACGCACCGCTTGGACGAAGCAGAGCGGCTTTGCGACCGCTTCGGACTGCTGCATCAAGGCGAGCTGCGGCTCGAGGGCACGCTTCCCGAGCTGCGCGCGGCGACAGGCTGCCAGACGCTCGTCGACATGTTCCGCAGTTTCTTTCAACCAGCCCCGGTCAGCGCAAGTGTATGAATCACGGAGATTCAAAATTAGCGGCGGAGCTTGGCCCCGGCGAGCTTGGTCGAGCCGCTCCGCGCGACCGGCGCCAAATGCTGGGCCGGCTGCGCCGTTTGGTCGTCAAGGAGCTCCGCGAGATTCTTCGCGACCGGCGAACAATCATCACGCTCGTGGTGATGCCGCTGCTGATCTACCCATTGTTGGCGGTGGTGTTTCAGCGTTTCCTCTTCACGTCGATTGCGATAAACGAAGACGCGACGTACATGATTGGCGTCGATTCGCACATTACCAAGCAAATTCTCTCGCGGCAGCTGGATGAAGGAGGCGCGGCTCTGGTCGAGGCGCATAAGCGCCGGGCTCCGAATTGGTTCGACTCGTTCGAAATTCATCAAAAGGAAGGTTACGCGCCGAAGCTACCACAGCGGCCTGCGGCGTCCGCTGACCCAACGCCTATCGTTGAGCCGTTTTCGACCGAAGATTTGAGGCGCCACGTCTTCGATTCCTCGTTGCACCTGGTTGTATTGATGCAGCGCGATTCAGGAGCGGAACCAGAGCAAGGCTTGAAAGCGCCGACGAGGTGGGAACTGGTGTATCGCGCCGGCTCGCCAACCAGTGAGGCGGCGCTGCATTTCGTCGAAGAGCGGCTGCAGGCCTACAACGAGAAGCATCTTGACCGCCAGCTTCGCGAGCAAGGCGTCGTGGCCGCAATGCCCGCCGCGACTTCGCGACACCCGGTCAGCTTCTCCGGCGCTCCCGTGTTTTCGCTGGCTGCACTAATTCCATTAATTCTCGTGCTAATGACCGTCACCGGCGCGGTTTACCCGGCGATCGACTTGACGGCGGGCGAACGTGAGCGGGGCACGCTGGAAACGCTCATCGCCGCGCCGGTGCCGCGGATTGGTCTCTTGATGGCCAAGTACGTGGCAGTGCTGGCCGTCGCGCTGCTTACGGCATTGGTGAATTTGGCCGGCATGACCATCACGGCGCAGAGCACCGGTCTGGCGGCAAGCCTGTTCGGCGGCGGCATGACGCTTGACGTGGCAGTGAAAGTGCTGCTGCTGTTGGCCCTGTTTGCGGCTTTTTTCTCCGCCATTCTGCTCGCGCTCACCAGCTGCGCGCGGAGCTTCAAGGAGGCGCAGGCTTATATCATTCCGCTGATGCTCGTCTGCCTTGTGCCGGGCGTGCTTTGCCTGCTGCCGAGCCTTGAGTTCGCCGGCTGGATGGCGGTGACGCCGCTGGTGAATATCGTGATGCTGGCCCGCGACCTTTTGGAGGGAACGGTCAAAACACAGCTGGCGGTGGCCGCCGTAGTCTCAACTGCGTTCTATGTGGTGGCGGCCATCGCACTTGCAGCCCGTATCTTCGGAACCGATGCTATCCTCTACGGCAGCCAGCAAACCTGGTCCGACCTTGTGCGACGTCCAGCGACGCCGCAGCGGGCGGCCGGCCTGCCCGGCGCAATGCTCGCTCTGGCACTGATATTCTCATGTTTCTTCACGTTGGGGACCGGCCTGGCGCGCTCGACCGAGATCTCAATGGAGCGCCAGCTCATTGTGAGGGCCCTTATCACGGCCATCGTTTTCGGCGGCATTCCAATCGCGATGGCCACCTTCTTGCGTTTGCGTTGGTCGACCGGATTGGGCTTGAGCCGCGCACACCCGTTGAGCTTCGTTGCCGCCGTTCTGTTGGGTTTATCCGCGTGGCCCGTGGCGCACGAGATTTTTCTCTTGAGCGAGGAGCTCGGACTAACGGTGATGGGGCTTAAGGAGATTGCCGCCGCCAAGTACATAGTCCAGCAATTGCGCGCCATGCCGCTTGGTCTCGTCCTGGTCACGCTCGCCGTCGTGCCTGCGGTGTTTGAAGAACTTTGCTTTCGCGGGTTCCTGCTCTCCTCGCTGCGCACCGTCGTGTCGGCCAGTTGGGCCGCCGTCATCGCCGCAGTTCTCTTCGGCCTGTTTCACGAGGTGATATCGCCGGGTCGCTTGATGACGAGCACGTTTATTGGGCTCATGCTAGGCTGGGTGCGCGTGCGCAGCGGAAGCGTGCTACCGTGCATCGTGCTGCATGCGGTTCACAACGGACTGATACTGTCCGTTAATCATTGGCAAAAAGAGCTGGCGCGAGGCTGGGACATCCAAGAACAAGCTCACCTGCCGATCGAGTGGCTGGCGATGTCGGCGCTAGGAATTGTCGTCGGCGCGGGGCTGCTTCTGGCAACCTCCGCTTTGACCTATCGAGACGCTAGCGAAAACTCGTCCACCGCTTGATTGGCCAATAAATATTGACCACGACGCCGACGATGTGCGACTCAGGCACGGCATATGGCGGGTGCCCAGGTGCGCCGCGCTGCCAAAAACGCGAGTCTGACGACTGCTCGACGAAGTCGCCTAAGACGAAATACTCATCCGGGCCTAGCTCGACCGGCTCCGATCCGGGACCGGAGTGTACTTGTCCATTCCATTCGATTGTCGGCGAATAGCGAATGCCAGCGATGGAGGCGGGCGGCTCCATTCTTTCATCGTTAATCCAAATGGCTCCGTCACGAATCGCCAATTTTTCGCCGGGTAGTCCGACGAGCCGCTTCACGTAATTCACACTGGGATCTTC
>DATFGJ010000672.1:0-7814 GCA_035249585.1 Lacipirellulaceae bacterium | reverse complement strand
AACGGGCATTCCTTCACCGCTATCGCCGGTGTTTCGTACGTGCGCACAGGCCGGCTTCCCGATGCTTCCTTGGGCGCACCCACTTGTGCGTTTGCTAGTGCGATTTCGTAGAGTTTCTGTCCGTGCGGCGTGGGATAGCGGCCCGTGATGCAGGCGCGGCACAATTCGTCGGCAGGCCGGTTCACCGCGCGGGCGATCGATTCGATCGGCAGATAGCGCAGCGAATCCGCCCCAAGATCGCGGGCCATCTCGGCGTAAATCTCCTCGAGCGGCCGGCCGTTTTCCATAAAACGCGGCGCGAACAGCTCGGATATCGTCGACATGTCGATGCCGTAGAAACATGGCGACGTGATCGGCGGGCAGGCCACGCGCACGTGAATTTCACGCGCCCGCCCCACGGCGCGTATGCGTGAAACCAAAACGCGCATCGTGGTCGAGCGCACGATGGAATCTTCAACCAGCAGCACTCGCTTGCCTTCCAGCACCTCGCGCAGCGGGGTGTATTTGGCCGCCGCCTTGCTCACGCGGCTGTCGGTGCCCTCGATAAACGTGCGACCAGTGTAACGATTGCGGATCAACCCTTCGGCGCTCGGCACGCCTAGACGGTAAGCCATCGCGTCGGCGGCGCATTTACTCGTATCGGGCACGGGCACGACGATCGTGTCGGCATCGAGCGGAATGTCCTCCAGCCGGGCCAGCTCTTCACCGAGCGTTTTGCGCGCCAAGTAAACGCTGCGGCCGTCGAGCGTGCTGGCGACATTCGCAAAGTAAATCCACTCGAAGTAACAGTGTGCACGTCGCGGGCTCTCGGCAAAGCGGTCGAAACTTACTTTGCCGCCGCTTACGCTGATCATCTCGCCCGGTTCCAACGTGCGGATATTGTTATTGGCGAACCCCAAATTCAACAGCGCCACGCTTTCGCTCGCCGCCGCCAAGAGCGGCCCTTCCAGCGCGTAACACAGCGGCCGAAAACCCCAGGGGTCCCGGGCAATCACCATTTCGCCGAGCGCATTGACGAGCACTAGGCAATAGCAGCCGTCGAAGCGGGCTGCCACGTTCTGCATCACCTCGCGCAGCGGCGGCCGGCGGTCGCCCGACAGCTCGCGGCTGATTTCGTGCATGATGATTTCAGTATCAGTCGCCCGGGCCAAATGATGATCGTCATCCGCCAGTATTTTGTCGCGCAGCTCGGCGTAATTCGCCAGCTGCCCGTTGAAGCCGAAGCTGAACCATTTGTGCTTTTGCAGATGGTGCCGCTCGAACGGCTGTGCGTAACTCACATCATCCTTGCCGCAGGTAGCATAGCGGACGTGGCCGATGGCCGCCGGACCGGCCATGCGCGACAGGATGCTTTCCGCCTTGCCCTTGTGATTGAGCCGAAACACCTCGCTCACGGTGCCCAGGCCGCGATAGGTTTCCAGCAACTGATCTCGCCCCGGGTTGTAGCTCGTCATGCCCGCCGACAGCTGGCCGCGGTTTTGCACATCCAGCAGCATTCGCGGGATCAGGCGTGAAACTTCCTCCGGTCCTTGCGGCGGGCAAAGCGGACTCGCGGACCCGCCCGGCAAATGATAGACAGCCGCGAGGCCGCATTCGTGTTGTAGTTCGCTCATGTATTTGCTGGCAGTAGCTAGGATGCCCGCTCGACAGCGAGTCAGTGGAACGGCTACTGCAATTCTATGGCGAATCGACGAGCGCCTCAACCGGCGCGAATTTCTGCAGACGCAGGATGGGCACGGCCCGCCATTGACAAGAAGCGGTAGGCGGCGCCCACCTTAGAAATCACGGCCGGGGCAACTCGGCATCAGCGATTGCTTCATGCTGGGCCTCAATCTCCGCCACGCGAATTCGTGCTTCGTGGACTTTCATTTCTAGCACTCGCCAATCGTCCGAGTGGAAACGGATGAGCGCATTCCGCTCGGCCCATAAGTCGCGCAGCCGAAGCTCTGCTTCCAAGAGGCATAGCCGAATTTCCTCGATGGTCACGGTGAACGGCTGGCCCACTGAGAAGCGGCTGAACGGCCGATATTCGTGAAGCTGCCGCTTGTATGCGCGAATCTCTGCCTCGGTAAGATCGATTTGGGCCTGCAGGTGCCGCCGCAGACGCGGATATTCGACCTGTTGGTAGTGCCGCAGCTCGAGCTTGGCCAGCATTAGCTCGCGGCGCGCCGCGGCCCGCGCCGCCGCATAGTTTTCATCCTGAGCATGCGCAACTGGAGTCGCCGAGAGCAGTGTGGCGATTGCCAAAATCAGAATCACACCAGAAAATCGCATCGTAAGCCTCGCGATCGATGAGGAACGTAGCCATCGACGCCGGCCAGAGACTCACCG
This sequence comes from Lacipirellulaceae bacterium, assembly GCA_035249585.1. Classification (GTDB taxonomy): domain Bacteria; phylum Planctomycetota; class Planctomycetia; order Pirellulales; family Lacipirellulaceae; genus JABDGM01. The sequence goes on along the minus strand of DATFGJ010000672.1, from coordinate 5,483 downwards.
GCTATCTGGCTTCCCAGCGTAATCAGGCGAAAAACCGCCCGCAAATCGCGTTGCAAAAATTCAACACGCCGCGAAAACTGGCGGCGCGAACCTGAAAATGCGACCATCCCTCCTATTCGACACCGGTCGAGTGCGCACCTGCGATCAGGATTTACAGGCCCAACACCATGTTTCCCGCGGAAATTACGACTGAACGACTTCTCTTGCGGCCGCCCAGCGAATCCGATGCCCAGCGCGTCTTCTCGCGCTACGCGCAAGACCCGGAAGTATCGCGCTACATGAGCTGGGGGCCGCACCGCTCGATCGACGATACGCGCGACTATCTGCGGCGTGTCGTCAGTGACAACGCCGCCGGAACAAGCGCCGGCTATCTTATCTTCTCAGGGCGATCGAAAGAGCTGCTGGGGTCCGTCGGCGGCCGGCTGAACCCTCCGCTGATCACGTGGGGTTATTGCCTTGCGCGCGATGAATGGGGACAGGGCTTCGCCACCGAGGCGGCCCGCGCGTTTGTAGCTGCAGCGTTGGAGCAGCCATCGATCTGGCGGCTGCAAGCGTTTTGCGATTTGGAGAATGCCAGGTCCGCGCGAGTTTTGGAAAAGTCGGGTTTGGAGCTTGAGGGGATCCTGCGCCGTTACATGGTGATGCCGAATCTCGGCGACGCGCCGCGCGACATGTATTGCTATGCAAAAGTGCGAGAGGAATAAGCCGCGGGACAAATACCAGTGTTACTTCGGCCGTCGCGGCACAATCGAGACTTCGCCCTGCTCTGCTGCATGGCCGGCGCCAGCTTCAAGCTCAGGTGCTTCATCGAAATCGACAAGTTCGCGAATCCTTCCGGCGATTGGGTTGGCGCTGAATCGTCCGTCTGCGGCGTGAATCCGCATGGGAAGGCCGCTGGTGGGCACGAGCATTGTCGATTCGACATGCACGCCGATATTCGAACCCGGCACTAGCGAAAGCCGATACCGCAATAGGATCTTCTCGAGGGCAACTCGGATGATCGCCGTCGCCAGCGGCCCGCCGATGCACAGCCGCGGCCCCGCGCCGAACGGGTGGTATGCATACGGGCTCGGCCGCAACGTCAGCCATCGGTCCGGCAAGAAATGCTCGGGCTCGCTGTAAACCTCCGGGAGATGATGCGTCACGAGCGGTGCGAACACGATCCCCGTCCCGCGTGGCAAAAAGAGCGGACCCAGTTGCACCGCGACGGTATTGATTCGCTGCGAGTAGGCGGAGGCCGGCAGTATCCGCATGCTTTCCTTGATCACGCGATCCAACAGCGACAGTTCCTCGCCCTTAGGTAATGAACCCAAGGCCTTTGTATCGCGACCAAATGGGCAGCGAGCCGTGCCGTTCTCGGCCCCTGATTGTTCTCCCTTCAACTCTTCCCAGAGCTGCGCCATCACGCTAGGGTGCTGCGCCAAGAGCATCAGCGTCCATGTCAATGAATGCGCAGTCGTCATGTGTGCCGCGCCAAACAGCACAGCCGTTTGCCCGACGAGTTCTTCGTCGCTCAGCCCGCCCTCCTCATCATGCATTTGAACTAGGAGCGAAAGCACGTCGCCGACTGGCTTGTCGCTCTCACGACGACGGCGGATCATCGCTAGAATCTCCGCTTCCAATTCCTCGGCAAATGCCAAGAGGTCTTCGTAGTGGTGGAAGAAGCGGTCGTTGGGCACAAGTGCCCCGGCGCCGACGTCCTGATTCAGCGCCACCCAGCGCGCGATCATGTCGCCTAGACGGTAGGCCAATTCGGAATCGTTCAAGCCGAATAGCAGCGTGCTAGTGACCCGCAGCATGTACTGCCGCATCTCTTCGGCGATGTCGCGCACGTCGCCCGGCCTCCATGAGGCGAGGAGCTCGTCCGTAAGCCGAGCAATCGTATCGGCATAGCCGGAAATCGCACGCAGACCAAACGGTTCCTTCACGATGCGACGGTTGCGGCGATGCTGCTCGCCGTTCATAGCCAATAGACCGCAGGTCAGCCGACGCTGCGCCGAGCGCTTCGGCCCACGCACGGTAAAGAACCGCGCATGAAACCGCTCAGTATCCGAAAGAACCTCCTGGTTGAACTCTGGGCTGAACAGGAACACCACGCGCTGGCCGCCGTCCTCGACGGCCGCGATCGGACCATGGCGCTCGTGCAGCCAGCGAATGCCGTGGAATAGATCGCGCGAAAAATCGGCAAGATCAACCTGAGAGACTGGTTCCGTCGACGCCGTGAGCGCGGGTCCGGCGCTGGCAAGCTCCGACTCGGGTACCATGGCGGCGGACATGGCAGTCTCAAAGGGCAAGGAATGGACAGTCGTGCATCGCGGGTCTAGCGCGCTGTTAGCTCCGACTCCAGGCCCCCAGAGAGCAAAGCTAGCGGATTATGCCGCGCCGGTAAAGGCACCGCAGACTACTTAGTCGTTGCATTTTATCAAAATCACACTAGTAGGACAAGGTTATCCCGATGAACTATCTCATCATACGGGCGATGACCAAGAATCTCGAGAATTCGCTCTTTCGTCTGGCCGGCGATGCGCCGCAGCTCTTCAGCTCCGTAATTTGTGAGCCCGCGGGCAACCTCCGTCCCGTCCTCCCGGCAAAGTGCCACGACGTCGCCCTTTTGAAAAATTCCATCGATGCGGCGAATGCCAATCGCCAGTAAGCTGCGCCCTTGGGCGGCGATTGCATTCTCGGCACCAGCGTCTAAAGTCAGCCGGCCGCATGGCTGTGCGGTAAGACCGATCCACCGCTTCCGCGAGGTGACGGCTGGTCCTTGCGCCAAGATAAGCGTGCCGACTTCCACTCCGGCTAATATGTCGAGCAGCACATTAGGCCGCCGCCCGTTTGCGATCACGACGCTCTCGCCGGCCGACACCGCCAAGCGCGCGGCTTCGAGCTTGCTTGCCATGCCGCCGCGGCTCAAATGATTTGGCCCAATTCCGATGGCCGGCTGCCGCTGAAAATCGCGGATCGCATCGTCCAAATGGCTTACCGTTGAAATGAGCTGAGCCTGTGGGTCGCTGGGGTGCCGATCGAAAAGCCCCTCCACGTCGGAAAGCAGAATTAACAAGGGAGCCCGTAGCAGGTTCGTGACCATTGCGGCGAGCCTGTCGTTGTCGCCCACGTTGCGCTGCAGCTCGTCGACCCGCACAGTATCGTTTTCGTTGATGATTGGCAGCGCTCCGTACTGGAATAATGCCAGTAGCGTGTTGCGGACGTTGAGATAGCGCATGCGGTCGTTAAGATCGTCGGCCGTAAGCAGGATTTGCGCGGCGTGGCGGCCGTGCGCTTCCAACGCCCGGTTATAGGACTCGATCAGCCGGCTCTGCCCCACGGACGCCACCGCTTGAAGGTGCGCCAGGTCGCCTGGCCTCTGCTTGAGTCCCAGCCGCCCAATTCCGGCCCCGACAGCCCCGCTGCTCACCAACACCACTTGCCGCTTCTCGGCCATGAGCCGCACGATTTGTTCGGCGACGGCAGTCACTTGGCCGTGGTCGAGCGAGCCATCGTCGTGCGTAAGCACTCGTGTGCCTACCTTAACAACGACGGTCTTTGACGTGGCGGCGATTTCCTGGCGAAGCAGGTCGACCATGGCGATGAATGGGGCAAATTTCTACGAGACGCAGAATACTCACAAAAACTGGGAACAGGCGCCACGCCGGAGGCATAATTCGTTCGCCGGCCAGTGGGCTAAAGCTTAAACCGGCTCGAGAATCCGAATCTCCACGCCAGTGACGATGTTTTTCACACGCTCGCGATGGCTCAGCATGTGTGGTGCGACGAGGTGGGCTTGGAGTGCTGGCACGCTGTCCCACTTCTCTACGACTGTCACAGTGTCAAACATAACTGGCGCCTGGGCGGCAATGGGCGTCTGCAGGTCAATGGCGGTGCCATATTCAATGCAGCCGGCCTCGGATCGCACTACGGGAATCAGCTCTCGAAAGGCCGCTATCAACTCGTTGCGCCGGCCGGGAGCGGTTCGGATGGTGGCGATTACGTGGATCATGGTTCACCCGGTTCGACGGCTATTTTCAGCGATTCTGCGGCCCGCACTCACAATAACCAACCCCAACGTGCTGCGGAAGGGTTTGGGCTCTTTGACGCGCTGGCGGGTTTTCGGACTCGAGAGGTCCGCTGGGGCAGCTTCGGGGCGTGTCGGATAAAATCTGCAAAATCGCTTTCCCCCTATTGACGATGTACGCCCGTATATTATAGTTGTAAGTACCGCGAGCAATTTCGAACTGAGGACTCAGTCGAAGTGCGAACGGTGCAATAGGCGCGGCCCATACCGGAGGTCACACACCGTCCTCCCAGTCGCGTCGCGATGAGTTCAACCAAAAATCGTTGGAGCACGATCCATGTCTTCTCTGTTTTCCATGCTTACTGCTCGCCAGCGCGAGGTGTTCGACTTCATCCGCGAAAAAATCACCGGTCGCGGGTACGGGCCGACGGTCCGCGAGATCGGCGATTATTTCCGCATCAGCTCGCCGAACGGAGTGATGTGTCACCTGAAGGCACTCGAGAAGAAAGGCCTCATCACGCGCGAGCCCAACATGTCGCGGGCCATCCAGCTCACCGATGCCTACAAAGAAGAAGAAGGCATGCCGCTCGTCGGCCAGATCGCGGCCGGTAATCTCGCCGAGGCTATCGAGCAGGGCGATCGATTCCACTTCGAGGACTGGTTTCCGCAGCGGAAAACGCAGTTTGCTCTGCGGGTCAAAGGCGATTCGATGATCGATGCCCAAATCGCCGACGGCGATATCGTGATCTGCCGCCGCGCGAGAACTGCCCACAAGGGCGACATCGTCGTTGCACTAACCGACGACGGCGAAGCCACGCTCAAGTATTGGTATCCCGAGGCCAATCGCGTGCGGCTGCAGCCGGCAAACTCGTCGATGAAGCCGATTTACTCGCGCAATGCGCAAGTGATCGGCATCGTGACCGGCGTCGTGCGGAAAGTCACCTGATTTCCACTACATAGCCTGGCTATCTTGACCAGGATTGATGCCGGCTACCGAAATCGGCAACCGGCCCAAGTCGCCACGGCGACTGTCGCCCGGCGACCGGCGAGATGGATCGGCCACGTTGGCCCATTGCCAACCGCCTTTCGCCGAGCTATGTTCGCGGCATCCAACATAATTGGTTCCCCAGGGTGCCGCATGTCACTTTCCAGCTATACCAAGGACGGCATCCTCACCATCGTCTTCGACGACGCCCGCATTTTGGACGAGACGACGCTCGAGCAGCTCAGCGTCGATCTCATGGAGATGCTCAATAAAACGACCGAAGAGCGAGTCATTCTCGACTTCCGCAACGTGAAATTCATGAGCTCCTCATTTCTCGGTAAGCTCGTGCAGGTGCACAAGAAATCAATGGAGTTCAAGGTCAAGCTAAAGCTCTGCTCGATTAATTCTGAAATCCGCCAGGTATTCAAGATCACCAGACTCGACAGGCTCTTTGACATCGAGTCGGACGAGGCCTCGGCGCGAGCC
>DATFGJ010000671.1:0-8080 GCA_035249585.1 Lacipirellulaceae bacterium | reverse complement strand
AATATCGTCGCGCGCGAGCACTTCGCGGAAGTCGTTGTACGTGTCGCAGCCCTTGTACTGGCCAGCGCCGGTTTCCTTCGCATAATGCTCTTCCACGAGCTGCTTGGCGGGCTCGCGCCCGCGCACATCGCCCGGCTCCTTGTAGCCCGCACTGCCGCGGTTCACATCGCACACAGCCACCACCTGGCACAGCGGCTGGCTCAAAAACTTCGGCAAATTGAAATAGCCCTGATTGCCGACGCCGATGCAGCCCACGCCAATACGATTGCTCGGCGCGGTGGAGCCAAACACAGACGCCGGCACAAAATACGGAGCGGCAACCGCCGCGGCCGACGCCGTCGTCTTCAAAAAGCTTCGACGCGAAACGCCTGGGGTGCTTGATTGGGTATTGCTCATCATTTGTGATCATCCCTCGATATATGGCAACTTTTGCCCTGCGGAACTCAGCTCGATTTTCAAGTCATCGACAGGCTCGCTTACTTCGATTTCAATGCCGGACGTGCGGAAATCACTGTACTTCGACGGCGCATGCCACTCGATCTTCGTATTGCTGATGATCCGATTGGCGGTGACTTGAACTCGGTGCGTGCCGGGGATAGCGCCATCGCCGCCATCGAAGCAGGTAAGAGTAAATGATCCATCCTGGCCAATTGTGCCCACCGACGGCCGCCCGTTCGCGGGCACGAATTTCACATAGCCACGCTTGAGCGGTTGACCATCGATCAGCACCATACCTGAAACCGGCACGCGCGTTGGCCGCCCATCGCCGCAACCGGCTAGCGCGAGGAGCACGCACGCGAATAATGCATGGCGATGATTCACAAACATAACTGACCTGCTACGGTACTCGATCGCCATCTCGAGACGTTTGGTCTGTCAAACCCCGTCGAATAGCGTTTACTGAATCAATCAGTACCGGTTGCGCTTGCAAAATTCGTCTTGCGCTGCATCCATTTCAAGCGGCGTGCCGGCAATGGTGGAGAGATTTTGATACGAGTCAAAGTCGATATTATCTGAAATGAACTCGACGTGCGCGTCGGCAAAAAGGAACTGAGCGCCGCCCGGATGGTTGCTGGCGAAGGCGCCGTTATTGTTGGCTGGATTTTCGCCGCAGGGTTGAGCTTCGACGCCGGTAGGTGTGTTAAGGGCTACCTCGGTCACGCGGTGCGAGTTGAGATATCTTTCGGCATACGTCCAGATATTGGAGCTGTCGCGCAAGTGGCCGTCGATTGTCTCGCCGACGGAAAAGGTCTTACTTGTGCCGTCAGTCACGTCCTTGATCGAAATCAGCGTGTAATAAAGATGGACGCCGCTATTGTGATACTTCATTTGACAAGGTCGGCACGTCCATCTATTCACCCCGCGATGACCGGCACAAAATGCATACGTTCCGGTAGCTGGAATGACCCTCCAGTCCTGGTAGAGTTCCTCCGTTTTAGGGAGTGTCGAACTAGAGGGACATACGACGAATTCAGGACGGGTGCCTATGGCTTGTTCCTTTCGAGGAGTCTTCCAATTTACGCCCGACATATTGCTCAGCCAGATGCCGTCCCCACGTTCGATGTCAAACTCTTCGTACAAGGCCTGCTGCTCCAAATACGGCAGAAGCAGCACGAACCCGCTCGCCCCAGACATCAGGTAACCCTTACCTCCGGTCGCCCTGGGTTCGCGGGGCATGGCGAAGTGCTCAAACTCCCGAGAGAAAGTACCATCAGGACCCGGGCGAGCGGGTGGAAACGTCTGCTTCACGTCGTGATAGTTCTGAATCGCGACGCCGTCCTGCTTGAGATTGTTGCTGCATGACAGGCGCCGCGCCGCTTCGCGCGCCGCTTGAATCGCCGGCAAGAGCAGCGCGACCAGGATGCCAATGATTGCGATCACCACCAGCAATTCAACCAGCGTGAACGCGGTTTTTCGCTCACGCTGGCCCGCCTGTGTCCATTGCTTTCCGTTGACGGCCAAATGACCCTTCTCCTATCCAACGCTTCCGCTCAATTGCGGCGACGCGACCCACGCCGCACCAACGTGGCGATCGCCGCGACGGCCATTAATACACTCGTTCCGGGTTCCGGAACCGGAATGAACTCAATGGTTACGTTCGAAAAGTCGATTCCGTTATCCGGCTGGCCTGGAGTATTGGACGTTCCGAAGATGTTCGAATTGGCCCAAAAAGCGAGCATTCCAAAATCATCGGAGTCAAACGCATCCGTGGCGCTATGCGTCGCTGTGCCCAACGTGCCGGCAAGTTGCATCTCAGTCGCGCTGATCCGCGTGATCTTGAAAGATCCGGTGTAAGTGGTGTTCGGAGCAAACGCATACGCGCCGTCCGGTCCGCTTGGCGTAAGACTCGTGAAGCCCGTCGTCGTGCCCATCAAGCGGCCGGTCGGGTTGACCGTTCCCGCATCGTGGGCCCGAAAATTGATATCCTCGCTGCCCGTGCCGACATCCATGTCAAACATGTAGCCCGGCAAGCCTTGAGTGCCAGGACCGCCCGCCGCGGTACCCCATCCATAAACCGCATTCGGGCTGCCCGAAGAAGCCGAAATATCGGCGTCTAACCCGGACCGTCCCAGCGTGTCGAAAAGACCCACGCGAAACGCGCCCGCGCCACCCGAGCCAACCGTCGCCGGCGTTCGGAATGTGTACGTGGCAACGAGCATGTCGCCGACATTCGCCAGGGTTTGTGTGGAGAATACCGTATGAATGCCGCGGCCCGATGAACCGGTGACCATACCGAGCGAGCCGGCGGAAACTTCAATTCCGCTCGAAGACGCCGACGTCCACCAATTGGAATCGAGTGGATCGGCGCCGTTGTCGCGACCGCCGTCGATCCAGCTGTCGTTGACAATGGTCGCAGCATGAACGGTTGCCGCCATAGCGACGAGCGCGGTTATTACGATGCAGCCGGCCATCCGGCGCAAATGAACCCGTTTCATAGCGTGACAGCTCATTAGCTCCTCCCCCAAAAGGTGTTACTCTTAATAGTATTAGGTTGACTTAAATGAATCTCTGTCTTTGTCGCACGCTGATTATCAAAAGCGTTCCGATTCCCAACATAACCGCCGTCATCGGCTCGGGCACCGCCGCCAACGACGCCCCGCCGCCCGGACCTACCGAACTGCCAAAATTCGCACGCCAGTCGTCGTAACCCTGCTGGCCATTAATGTTGCCCTTGCGCCAAATCACGTAGTCCGCTGCGTCGACTCTTTCATCGCTGTTGTAATCGCCCGCCAGCCCGGCATTGCTGCCGATCACTTCAACCGTGAAGTTGTCGATGATCCAGTCAAAATCATCCGTCGTGCTCTGTCCGGCGGTTTGCATCGCAAAGTAATCCCAAACATCGCTTTCAAACCCGCCGTCGGGATCGCCGCCGCCCATCACGCCGACCGAATCATAATCTCCAAAACTCCATTGTTGCCCCGTTGCGCGCTCCGTGATGGTAAGCTGCCCAAAGATCGCGTCGCCCGCGTTGCCCTCCGTGGCTGGATCGTCGAATCGCTTCAGGCTTAGCGAAAAGTTGTAAACATTGTCGAGATCGATGCCACGAAGCGGAAACTCCGTCGTGCCGGGATTGTCCGCGGGGCCGGCGACAAAATCTGTTGTGCCATTCATGATCTGCGAGTTGTTGCCCGTACCTTCATTTGTTTCCTCGTTAATGCGCGCAATGTTCGAGGAAAGCTGGTTCAATGAATCTGTGTTCGGGTCGTCGATCGGAACTCGCACGAACCAGCCATGATCGCCGTTGGCGCCTACTGGCGCGGGGTCCAAAAGGTCATTGTCCCCGCGAAAATCACCGTGGTCTGCTCCCCAAATCCTCGGATCGTTGACACCGCCAGGGTTGCTCGTTGCTAAAGGCCCTGCTTTCTGGGATGGCATTCCCAGCTGGTTGTCAGTGTCCTGGTAAATGCCAAAGCGGAACTCGCCGATCGCCGGCACATGATTCATGGCATTTGCGTTGAAATTGGGCGCGCTGTACCACAGCCGAAAGTCAAAGCTCACCCTCACTTCGTCGTCCACTGCGTCGCCCAGCTCAATGGGCTCGTCGAAGAAACCGGCCGCTGGATGCGTTCGACCTTTGGTTTCCACGGCTAGCGCCAGCCCATCGTCGATGGCCTCGGCAAAGCTCGTGGCGTTCCGTGCCGCGTGGTGGAAGCCAATGGAAGGATTCGTGTCCGGCAACGCGCCCGCTGCGTCGCTGATGATGTGGATTGATGGCTGCCGTTCGGGCGGATCAGGCGGATCAACATCCCACTGGCCAATCGAAAACCATTTGATGCCAACATCATTTGCATCCTCGACCGCGGACACTTCATTGACCATCGTGCCCGCCGGAAATACCGCAGGCGATCCGCCAGGGTTACCCATAACCTCCAGCGGAACATACGGCTCGATCTCATCATCGCCGCTTACGTCGACGTCGTTCATTTCCAGCGCCATGCCGTCGTTGTCAAGATCCGCATCGCCGAAGCCGTCGAAGATGACGACGGTGGCTTGCGTCGGAACGGCGCAGATGATGAGAACTACTGCAGCCGCAGCGCCGACAACGAGATGCCGAGATATTCGTCGTTTATTCCATCGTCCTGCCATCAGGTGACATCTCCGCGTGGTTCGATTCAGAGCACACAACGCCATTTACTCGTGCGCTTTCCTGCCATTCTATCTGAGGATTTCAGGCAAATCATCCATTTTTTCCAGCGGTTTCCGATTTGTCGCACCTTGAGATCTAGCCGCCGAGCCGACCACGCCTTCGGCGCGGTGCCCGTCGGCAGGTCCCGCGGAGCGTAGCTCCGCCGCTATTGGATAAAAGGGAGCAAATAAGAGCCTCAGAACGCGCTGCGCAGATTGGCCGGCCACCACAGCTCGTCGTGGATTCTCATGATGCGCGGGTCGATCTCGTCGGCCACGCGAGAATCCACGTGCCCGTCGACGAACAAAACGTTGAGCGTTTTGAAATGGCGAGGGGCAACCATGCGGTCCCAGAAGTCGCGCGCGTCGGGCCCGGCCACGTGGGCCAGCGTCTGCTCGTATTCGACGCACAAAATTTTCATGCCGTCGCCGATGCCGGGCATGAAGTCAATCGCGGCGTTGTTCATTCCGTAGCTCGCTTCATAGCAGTCGACTATGGTCGAGTCGCCCGGTTCGTAGGGATTAAAAATGAAGCTGCCGTCGGCGCCTCGGAGCGCGTGAGTGTAAGCCGCATTTTTCTCAAGCGCCGTGCAGCGGCACTTGCGGTTGCCCAGCGGCTCCACCAGCATTCGCAAGTCGTCGAAATCCCAATCGCCGTTGACTTGGATGTCTTCGATTTCCAATCCGAAAGAGCCGGGAAGCGCGCTCGCGCCATAGTGTTCGACGACGTAATCGCTGCCCCGGCAGTGAGGGCCACTGGGATCGAGCGGAATATCGTAATGGTCCCAATGTTGTGGCTGGTCCGGATTCACAGCGATGGCGACCGACGTGATGCCACCGGCAGCCGGCTCTTCGTCGCTTGGGCACAGATACATCGGTCCGCTGTCCTCGGCGAATTCAAGAAACTGGTTGACCCAACCGGCGGGCGCGAGCAGTTTTTTCCTTTTTGGAAACGTCGAACGCAGATTCTGGTGTGCGACGCCCAGCTGATGCAGGTTGTTCTGGCAACTGGCCTTGCGAGCCGATTCGCGCGCCGCCTGCACCGCCGGCAGCAACAGCGCGATGAGCACGCCGATGATGGCGATGACCACCAATAATTCAACAAGCGTGACGCCAAGATTGTGCGCACCCCTTCTCATCGCTCTCGCGCAGCCTCCGTTCCAATTCGGCTCGGTGTTCCGGGGAGCCGCTTATGAGCCCCATTCTAGTGAGCTAGTTGCCGCCTGCGATGTCCCCGACCTTTTTTCCAGTCCGGCAGGCAATGGCCACAGCGCGGAGAGAGACTCGCCCAAGTTATCGCATTTTTTCATCGCTCTCGCGCAGCCTCCGTTTTAGTTCGTCACGGTCTTCTGGCGACGCAGCCTTGATCGCTTCCCAATCGGCGCGCATGTGCCCCACGAGCAATTGGCGATCGGTGGCCGGAGCCGATGCGCTGTAGAGTCTGTGCCGCCCGGTCATGCGCATCACGGTTTGGGCGGCGCGGCCGCGAACGTGCGGCGGGCCGTTTTCGGCCAGATCGAGAAACAAATCCATGCTGTCGTAATCCCAAAGTTTGGCCAGGCCTTCGATGGAAACTGCCGTCACCGCCGGTTCGGTCGATTCCTTGACCACGCGGCGCAAGCCGGCGAGCGCCTCTTCGCCATAGTCGGCCAGTTTGATGGCCGCGGCTGCTCGTTCCGTATCGGACGGGGCATTCAACGCAAGTTCGACCAACTCCTCCGGCGATGGAGTCGATTTGTTCTGGCTAAAAAAGAAAAACGCGCCGACGCAGCCGGCGATCACTAATCCCAGTACGATGCCAGCCGGACTGCCGCGCATCACCACTCGCGTACGAAGATTGAAAAGTCCGCGGCCGCGGGAGAGCCAAAGGCTCCCGAAACCTCCCACAGGCCAGCCCTGCCCCATCAGCTTAACACCCGGTAATTACGGTCGTCCACACAGATTTCAAAGTTTTTCGAGGCCGGAAGTCGCAAAGCGTGCGCGGATTCAAACACATGGGATATCCGCTTCCACTTGTGCCTTCAGTCAGTACCTGTGTTGAAGACTCCCGACCCCGATTCGGCGATTCGCTGCATCTCGGATTCAATGTCGGTTCCTTCGTAGAACGAGAGCCAACCGCGAAGGCGCTGAGTTTCGCCCGGCGCACAATCGGCAAACTGCGGATCGGAATGCATGCAGGGACACGGCTCATTGCCCCACGCGCGCTGGCAGTTTTCCCATGCGGTGATGATCCAACGATCGCCGGCCGCGTTGCGGCAGGCAACGAACGGCTCGCGAAACAGCTTGTTGTCGTTGGTCAATGAATTGAATTCGGCCGCTCCCTTGAGCATGACGCAGTTTTGCACGGCAAGGCCGGTGAGCGTGTGCGCCGTTCCATTGGTAAGCCAGAGTTCCATGCGCACCGCGTCACGCTCCGGCTCGACACTGGCTCCGAAGCGGACACCGTTCGGCAACTGGCGTTCGATGCGCAGCGAACCATCCTCGGCGCGAATCCATTCGAGTGGTTCGAGCGCTATCTTTTGGCGGCTCCAGAACGTCGGAACATGGGTGTGCGCGAGGTACAGCAGCTCGCGGCCTTCACCCTGCTTCATCCAGATGGCTTCGGGCAGATCTACGACGACATACTGCGTGGCGTCCCAGGGCAGGAACACGCTGAACTTCGTTTCGCGCTGCGGCCGGATGGCGCCGTCGAGAAAACCGATCCGCGGATGCCGGCCGCCCGGATACGGCAGCACTTTGATTGTCGAGCGTGGATTGGCGGGCGGCTTGTCATTTCGTTTCTTGATGGAGAATCGTTCGAGCGCCGCGATGATTTCCTCCGCCGCGAGGCCGGTCGCGGCGCTGGCCTCGACTTCGGTGAAGCCGTGTTCGACGACCATGTTCTCGAGCCAGTAGCGGAGCTCATCATCCGATTGCGGGCGGCGAAAGTTGTCGCGCGATGTGCCGTCCGCGAGCGATTGCTTGCGCTCGTCGATAACCTGCTGCGGGTTCGCGGGCACAACGTCCGGATCGACATACTTGGCCAGGTCGCGCATGGCAATTACGGTGAAGCCGCGTTTGGCCAGGTAATTCATGTAAGCTTCGAACCGCTCAAGCGGCGTGTTGACCCAGGAGTGCGCGGTATCGGGCACGCCGTGGAATTGCAGCACGGCGATGCGCCCGTGGCGCGCCTGGTTGACCGCCGCGATAAAGTCATCAATCTCCCAATCGGGGCGTGCATCGCCGGCCGACGGCACCAAATGGGGATGATCCAAGCCGGGCTCATAGGCGAAGCCGCGCCCGTCCGGGTATTTATATTCGGGCGAGCCGCCGCGGCGGGCAAAACTAATGCCGGCCTGCTTGAGAACTGGCAGCGCCTCGGGCGCGATCGAGTTGCCCGGATAGGCGAAACTGGTCGTGCGCGGAATCCCGTGGGCGAGGCACTGCTCGTTGATCGCTTCGATCTGCTCCGCCA
>DATFGJ010000670.1:0-5105 GCA_035249585.1 Lacipirellulaceae bacterium | reverse complement strand
GAAAAGACTGAAGCGAAAGGAATCTCATGGTCACATCTCCTATCGAGAAACAACGGTTGATCTCCCGCCTGTACGCGCCCCGACCAGAACGTTTGACGAACCCAGATGTTCCCGGGCCATGTTGCCCCAGCAATGGTGGCCTGGGTGAAAATCGTGCTATCGCCTGCCTTTATTCCAGTAGCGAGCTTCCTAAGAGATAATCGCTTGCGAAAACGCAGTGTGACCTGATTCGGCGATTTTTTTACCGGCAATCTGGATTGGTCGGTGGTATGATGAGCGCGAATTGCGTTCCAAGGATCCGCTATGGCGAGCGACTCATTCCACGACTTGATCCGGCAGGTACGCGCGGGCGACCAAAACGCTGCGGCGGGGCTGGTCCGACTTTACGAGTCGGCCATTCGACGCGCGGTCCGATTCCGCCTTCATGACGCCAGGTTGCGATCCCAATTCGACTCGATGGACATTTGCCAGTCGGTGCTGGCCAGCTTTTTTGTTCGGGCCGCGGCCGGGCAGTATGATATCGAAACGCCGGAGCAACTTGTCAAATTGCTGACGACGATGGCCCGCAACAAGCTGGCCAGCCAGGCACGGAAGGAGTTCGCCCGCAATCGGGCGGTTTGTCAGTCCGCAGACCCAAGCGCGGCGAACGAACCATGGTCGACCGAACCCGATCCTAGCGACGAGTCCAGCGCGCGGGAGCTCTGCCGAGAGGCGCTTATGCGACTCAATGCCGAAGAGCGCGAGTTGGTCGAGTTACGGCAGCGCGGGTGTGACTGGGACAGCATCGCTCGTGAAAAGAACAGCACGCCGGTGGTGTTGCGGAAGCGGCTCTCACGGGCGCTCGATCGTGTGCTGCACGAAGTGGGACTGGAATGACCACGAACGACTCGCAAGATACCGACTTGCTTGGCGCCGCGACCGACACGCCGGCCATGTTATTGGTCGATCAAAAGCGGCGATGGCTCCAGGGAGAACGCGTCCTCGTCGAAGAATACTGTCGACAATCGCCACTACTACGGAACGACACTGAGTCGCTACTCGATCTGATTTACAGCGAAGTCCTGCTGCGGGAAAGACGTGGCGAGCAACTGACGCTGGCCGAATACGTCGAGCGGTTTCCTGATGTGGCCGACCAGTTGCGTATTCAATTCGAGCTCGATCAGGTGATCAATTCATCGGACATGATCACCGAGAGAAGCGGCTCGGTCATTGGTCGTTACACGCTACTGGAGCAACTTGGTGAAGGCGGGATGGGCGTGGTGTACGTCGCCCAGCAGGATCGCCCGGTGACTCGCAAGGTCGCGCTCAAGATCATCAAGCCGGGGATGGACACGAAGGAAGTCATCACTCGCTTCGAAGCCGAACGGCAGGCCCTGGCTTTGATGGATCATGCGAACATCGCTCGCGTATTCGATGCGGGGGCAACCTCATCGGGCCGCCCGTACTTCGTCATGGAGCTCGTCCGCGGCACACCAATCACAGAATACTGCGACCAGAATCATCTGACTATTGACAAACGATTAGAGCTATTTGTCCAAGTTTGTTATGCAGTGCAGCATGCGCATCAAAAAGGAATCATTCATCGCGACCTTAAGCCGTCGAACGTGCTGATTGCACAGCACGACGGGCGTGGAGTACCGAAGATCATCGATTTCGGCCTCGCCAAGGCCACGGGTCAGCAGCATACTGCAAAAACGCTGCTCACCGCTTTTCCGCAGATGATGGGCACGCCCATTTACATGAGCCCCGAGCAGGCGGCGATGACGACTCGCGACGTTGACACCCGCGCGGACATCTATTCCCTGGGCGTGTTATTGTATGAGCTGCTCACCGGCACAACGCCATTTGACCCGGCGCGTTTTCGCGCAGTGGGCTTCGACGAAATCCGCCGCATCATCCGCGAGGAAGATCCACTGCCTCTAAGCACACAGGTCGGCATGCTGGGCGTGGCGGGGGCCGCAATAGCGGTCCATCGCGGTACCGATTTCCGCCGGCTGCAGCAACTGCTCCGAGGCGATCTCGACTGGATCGCGATGCGCTGCCTCGAGAAGGACCGGGCGCGCCGCTACGGCACGGCCAGCTCATTGGCCTTGGACGTGGAGCGTTATTTGAATGACGAGCCGGTCGAGGCCTGCCCGCCATCTGGAGTGTATCGGTTGCGAAAATTCATCCGCCGCAATAAGGCCGGCGTGCTGGCCGGTTCGACAATCCTGGCCTTGTTAGTCTCAGCAGTTTTGATTCTCACCGTAAGCAATGCCCGCATTCGCAAAGAATCAGAGGCTCGCGCGAAGGCATTAACGGCGAAAGAATCCGCTCTGGCAACAACTCGTGAGGCCATTCAACAGATGACCCGTTTCGAGGTTCAACTGGACGAGCAGCTCTCCGATATTTCCGGTGGAAAGCAAATTCACAGAACGCTGCGCGAAAAGACCTTGCAATACCTGGCGCCGATCGTGAAGCAAGCGGCGATCGACGAGGAAGCCAACTACCAGGCATTCGTCACGTTAGAGTCCATGGCGGACATTGAATTGGACCTCGGCCGCTACGAGGACGCACGACAAACCTGCCAACGCGGCATTGACATTGTACAAAAGCGTCTCAACATCGATCCTGACAATCCTAGCTATCTGGCCGATCTGCTGCGCATCAAGTCATGCATGATGCGCATCATGTTCATTCAGTTTATCACTGAAAATGATGACGACGAAGAAGAGGCTGAGTTAGTGGCCTACGGCACTGAATTGCTGAATACGCTTCGGGATCATAATTGTCGATTCCCGGAAAACTTGCGGCCGATGGCCTATCAATTCTGGGTGCTTGGTAAAATCGCTATAGAACGTCACGGTGACAAGGTCACAGCCGAGCGGCTATTTCGCGAAAGCGTGTGGCATAGCAAGACCCTACCTCAGAATTCCACCAATAGTTTGGAACGGCATATCGCGAGCAAGAACGCAATCTGGTTGGGACGTTTGCTCCAGGACGATTCCACTTTCGGTCCGCAGAAGGCCTTGCCGATGTTCGAACAAGCGCATCGGTGGGCACAAACTGAGCTGGAAAACCGCCCCGCAATGTGGACTCGGCAAACGGCGGCAGTAGCCGAGCTGGAGTTAGGCATTTGCCACTTCCATATGCAGCCTTCTGAGCGTGCCTGCACTCTTGTCCAACACGCATGTGCTGAGTTGCGTCGCCAAAGCGTCAATAATCCTTCGGATACGAACATTCTGTATCAAGCGAGACGGGGTCAGGCGGCGCTGGTAAGGCAGTTTCAACGCCTCGGACGTACTCCCGAGGCAGCCGAAGCTGCTCGCCATATGGCTGTGTGGCTGGAGGAGTTGAAGCCGCTGGCCTCAAGCGGTGCGAGCGTGCATAGAGAACTGCAATTAGCGCAAACCGAGAGTCTGGGACTGCTGCATGCAAGCGGCCAGCTTTCCGAAGCCGTCGAGGCATGTCGGCAACAGATCTCGTTCTGGGAAGAGGTTCAGCGCGACAATCCCTCTAAAGACTTCAAGCCGTACTTGGCAGGCAGATACCTAACGCTCACCCGTTTGTTGACGGAGCTCGGCGAGGATGACGAAGCGAAACAAGCCGCGGCCCAGGCCCACGAGATGGGCCTGAACTCTCCGCAAACATTCGCTCAACTGGCCCGTGATCTGGTTATAGCCCTGTATGCTGCGCCGCTGCAAATGGCGTGGCAAAACGGAACGGACGCCTCAGCCCTGGCCGTCGAAGCGGCGCAAAAGGCTGTCGATGCGTCGCCAAACGACGGCTTCTATTGGAATACACTGGGTGCCGCGCAGTACTGCGCGGGCGAGTGGCAAAGTTCAATGGAGTCGCTTCAGAAGTCGGTGGAGTTGCGTGCCGGAGGCGATGCAACCGATTGGTATTTTGTGGCGATGGCTCATTGGCAGCTTGGTCGCCACGAACAGGCCCGTAAGTGGTACGACCGGGCTAGTCAATGGATGAAAAAAAACCAGCGACCAAGTGATGAACTCCAGCGCTTTCGCGCCGTAGCTACTGAACTAATAGGCGTCTCCGATGCCGCCCCAACAACAGGCACCGCGAAACAGCCGCAGTCGCAATAAATTTATCCTCAGCCACCAGATTAGTATGCCGGGCGCAGCACGCCCCGCGTCGACCTTACCATATTCCGTGGCCGATTCCAAACTTTTTCCTGCGCGAGCGCTCACGCGCTTTTTCTTCGCGTTGCGCCCAAAATCAGCTTGAAATGCTCGAGCAAAACCGGAGGGCGAGGCTCCCCGCCGAGCCAATACGTGCGTTGCACACCGGCTCAGCAGGAGCTTCGTCCTCCCCCTTGTTTTCGGCCACCAACTGTGCTAATGTACACGTCACGTTGTGTGAAGCTATCAGCTGTTAGAACCGGGCACAGTAGTCGTCAGTTGATGCAGCCGACTGCGCTACCGCTGTGCGCGGACCGCCTGCCCTGAGCCTGCCGAAGGGGAGATGGATGCATCCTGTGTCCAAATCGCATCAGGTGGCCAAAAGTATGTGGGGGGAGTTTTGGACATCTGATGCGGCCCCTCGAAGTGCCTGACGAATAACGCCCCACCTGGAGACAATTTTGCACACCCCCCGAGGCGAAATTCAGACAATTTCGCCTCACCGGCACTCAGCAAACGCCAACCAGCAAACAACTTGCACCGAGCGCGCGAGGCGAAATTCGACGAATTTCGCCTCACGTGAAAAAAGAAAAAAATTCCAGTGAGGCGAAAATCAAAAACGTATTGCCGGAGCGCTCCGAGGCGGAGAGCAATTCGAGATTGGAATCGGCGTCGGCGACCCCGTCGATGGTCGGCGGCCAAAGATCAGCAGTGCGGGTAGCTTCCGGGCGGATCGAGACAAGAGTAAAATGTAAGCATTCGGAACAGCGAAAAAGAGTGGATTGGAAGATCGCGACTGCGGGTGTAGCTCAATGGTAGAGCATCGGCTTCCCAAGCCGACTACGAGGGTTCGATTCCCTTCACCCGCTCTTGAGCCGTTCGACTTCACGTTCGCTACCGTGCGATGTCGTGGTATTCAGGTGCCGAGTTCTCGGCGCTTGAGGGCCGCCGGTTCGAAGCGGGTCGCCCGCTCCACCGGGCATTATT
>DATFGJ010000669.1:0-4258 GCA_035249585.1 Lacipirellulaceae bacterium | reverse complement strand
ATCGCTGGCGATACACGGAGTGGGACGGCGGCCGGCGGGGCGTCGAGCTTTACGACCACTAAAGCGATCCACGCGAGTGGCACAATTTGGCCAACGAGCCGCAACATGCGGATATAATACGCAATCTCAAAAAGCTGTTGGCGCCCGAGAAATGATCCGCGCCTGTGCGGTAAGGCAATCGCCCTGCGGTGACGCAATGAACCAGCGCATCGTGAAATCGCTGATTCCGCTTGTCGGTCTGCTGGCGTGGCTGATCGTGCTCTGTCCCGGTATTTGCGAGGGTCAGCGCTCTCAGTTTGGGCAGTTCGCGCCGCCGGACGCTTTCGAGCACGGCTCGGCGCTTGCCTACTACGGCAGCGAAAACGAGTGGTCGCGGCGGCAGTTCGAAGCCAGCAAGGTGCTCGAACAGCCGAATCGCTTGGGGCAACGTCTTATACTGGCAATCCAGGACGGCAAGCCCGAGGTTGCAGCACAATGGTGCGAGGAATACCTTGCGAAAGACGCCGCCCAGCTTGAAGCGCTCTTCGCTCTAGCGGTCGCGCAAGCACATTTGGGAGATGTCGAGCGCGCGTTCGCGACCATGCAGCGGGCAATCGCCGCCGGACTTCCATTCGAACGATTTGTCGCCGGCCCGCGCGATTTGCTGGCGCCGCTCACAATCAGCGATGCCTTCCAGAAGTATCTCGCTGCACATCCCGTGAACCTCATTCATGGCCCCATGTTAGGCGCCATGACGGACACCAGTGTGCGTGTCTGGGTCCGGACCGCGGAAGAGTCGGATATCAAAGTGCAAGTCTATCGGCATCCGAACGGTGCTACCGTCGCAGCACCGTTGATATCGGCGAGTGGCCGAACATCGAAGCAGCTCGACTACACGGGCGTGGTCGCCGTAAGAGGTCTGGAGCCGGGTACTGAATATCACTATGACGTATTAATCAACGGCAAAACGGTGACGGCGAGCCCTCGTCCGGCCTTTCGCACGTTTCCGCGCGCGGCGTCGACCGCAAAGGTCCAAATCGCCTTCGGCGGTTGTGCAGCGTACATACCGGAAAACGAACGCATGTGGAACACGATCGCGTCGTTTCATCCCATGGCCATGTTGCTGTTGGGCGACAATGTGTATATCGATCTGGCCGACCAGGCCGGTCCGCTGCATCGCTACACGTACTACCAACGGCAATCGCGTCCTGAGTTTCGCCGCCTGACACAATCGACCCCCATCTTTTCGATTTGGGACGACCACGATGCAGCTATTGATGATGTTTGGCTTGGCCCTTACCGCCATAGGCCGAGTTGGAAGCCCTCGATGCTCCAGCTTCAAAAGGAGAATTGGAACAATCCCGGCTATGGCGATCCACAATGGCCCGGCTGTTGGTTTCGCTTCACCCTCGGCGCGATCGATTTCTTCATGCTCGACTGCCGGTACTACCGAACGAATCCATTCGGTAAAAAGCCGACGATGCTCGGGCCGGTTCAAAAGAAGTGGCTGCTGCGTGAACTGAAAAAGTCGACGGCCGCGTTCAAAGTGATTGCCTCGAGCGTTGCCTGGGCCACCGGCGCAAAACCAGGAAGCCGTGATACTTGGGATGGTTTTCCCGAAGAACGGGAAGAAATCTTCTCCTGGATTGACGAACATCGCATCGATGGTGTCGTACTTCTCTCCGCGGATCGCCATCGGAGCGAAGCTTGGAAAATCGAAAGGCCAAACAGCTATCCGCTCTACGACTTGTTAAGTGCGCGTTTGACGAACGTTCACACCCACGAGCTCGTCGAGGGACCGCTGTTTGGATATAAGGACAAGTGCTCGTTCGGGCTCTTGACGTTTGATAGGACACGAGCCGATCCGCAAATCAAATACGAGATCGTCAACATCGACGGCGAAACCGTCCACGAGCTCTCAATCAAGCGCAGCGAGCTGAGATCACCGACGAGTCGCATCCAACGCTAAGCGCCCGCAGGTATGCCCCAATGGCCGCCATCGCGGTATCGGCGCGACAGCAGGGCGTTCGCCTCATTGTCGCCGTTAATGCGCTCCGCGCCTGGATCGAACTGAATCGAACGTCCCAAGCGCGTGGCGATATTCCCCAGATGCGCCGCCGTCGCCGTGCGATGTGCGATTTCGACATTCGCATTCGGCACACCGCCCGACTTGATGCAATCGAGCCAGTTCTGCTGATTTTGGGGCACCTCTGATTTCGGCACGCCATCGAGGGCAACGTCAAGCGGCCGGTTGCGTTCGCCCCGAACTTCGAATTTGCCACGCTTGCTGATAAACATTTTGCCCTTCGTGCCAATGTATTCAGCGCCACTATCGACGTTGTATGGATACGTCGTCGACCATAGCCGCTGCTCGTAAATCAACATCCGCCGGCTGCCGACTTGTTCATTGCCCGGGTACTCGAACGTCACCTGCATGGTGTCAGGAAACTGCTGGTCATCATCGAAGAAAAATTTCCCGCCAACGGCCGACACCAGCGACGGATGAGTTTCCACGCCCAAGCCCCACAATGCATAGTCGAACTCATGAATCCCATCATTGCCCAAATCGCCGCAGCCGAAGTTGTACCACCAATGCCAGTCGTAATGAAAACGATTGGACTGGAATGGCATCCACTCGGCAGGGCCGACCCAAGTGTCGTAATCCACGCCGGACGGAATAGCGCTCGGTTGCATACGGCCAATGTCCTTGCGCATCTGCCAATTCCAGCATCTGGCAATTAACACCTCGCCGATCACTCCTTCGCGCAGCATCTGCATCGCCTGGCGCATCGCCGGGTTGGAGCGAGACTGTGTGCCCTGAGCCACAACCTTTTTATGCTTCTTGGCGGCCGCCACGAGCAATTGCCCTTCGCGTACGTTGTGAGAGCAGGGCTTTTCCACGTAAACGTGCTTGCCTGCCTCTAGCGCGAGCAGTGCGGCAGGCACATGCCAATGGTCCGGTGTAGCGATGGTCACCGCGTCGACGGACGCATCGTCAAGAATGCGCCGAAAATCGGTTACGCCGTTTGCACCGCCGGCGTCGCTCACCGCCTTTGAGAGGCGATTTTGATCGATATCGGCAACATACACGATTTCGGAATCCTTCAGTCCCGACAGAGACTTAATATGATTCCCTCCCTGATTGCCGCAGCCGATGACGCCAATCCGCACCCGCTCGGACGCACTCGCACCATGTGCAGTTGACTGAGCCAAGGCGGCGAATGACGCGCCCGCAGCCGCATCCCTCAAAAATCGTCGACGCGTTTGGATATACATGGTGAAGCCTCCCTAAGCTTTGCTTTTTCAGTTACATGAATTCCAAGCCATTTTGCATTAACTGCTCCATGTAGCAGTACGGCAATGAATTATTTAAGAGCTACCGCGATCTTCGGCAGACCGCACACAGACAGTATGGCGGTTTTATGCACGAGATTCAAATCGTCGCCGTGCTAGAATTCACAATCATTCGATCCTCCGAATTAGCGAAAAGCGATGCGGCCGATTTTCATCGGCACCCATCAGAGGATCCGAGCCAGGTAACCTAAACCTCCTTCGTCCCGATCGACCCACTCACGAGCTGTGCTGAAGATCGTTGCCGTATCGCCTGACGGGGAAGAAGCGGATGGGAACGCACACGAGAAAACATCCGTATGCTGATATGTGGTTGCCGAAATTCGCCCGGCCAGCAAAATGTCCGGAACGAAACGTTTGAAAATTCATACCATCAACGAAAGTGCCGAGTACTCTTCGAGGTCACTTGCGAGTTAAACGACACTGCTCACAAAAGATCACCCTCTGGCAGGCTGATTTCGACAGGCACTTCGGTCGCAGGGCCCCAACGTTGGCGGGCTGGTGTCGGTGTTCTGGCTGCTAGCCGCTTATGCGCGCAAATCTCAAAGCGTCAGGCCACTTATACACCGCCAGTCAGTCGGCGGGCTCGCAATCAATGGCCGAGGATCTCCGCCGACTTGCTGAGCGGCCATTCATATATCACCCACTTGGATCAATCATCATCCTCGCGGTCACGACCTCGACGGCCACCGCGTCCGCCGCGCTGATCTGCGCCGTCTGAGCGCTCTCTGCGTTCAGCGCCGCCTGCTGCTTCTTGCGGCCGCTCTTGTTGACGCGAAAAGGATCGTCCGCCACCATCACGATTGAATTGCTGCGCCGTGTCCCGATTGCGGCCACCGCGATTCATTCGATGGAATGCTTCCGCTCCATCGTCGCCGCCACCACGGCCGCCGAAGGCTTGCCGGGCGCCAGGGCTGAACTGTCGCCG